>CAMYWS010000068.1 GCA_947302865.1 uncultured Clostridia bacterium | reverse complement strand
GTCGCTCTGGAGATCTGGGCGATGATCCAAAAGGACGAGGCGAACGCCTGGAAGCACTACATGGCATACACGGTGCAGGGCGGCAGCAGAACGTTCGTTGACCTTCTGAAAAACGCCGGTCTTACCACGCCGTTCGACGAAGCATGTCTCCGCGAGGTCTGCGAAACCGCGAACAAGTGGCTTGAGAGCTATGATATGACGGGGATCGAGTAAAAGATTCGGTAAACAGGGCTGCTTCGGCAGCCCTTTTCTGTTGCGCGGCGCCAAAAGGCATGATATAATAAATCCGTCAGATGCGGCGACATGCGCGGCGCATCTGACACCTTGCCGTTTTCGCCGCTCGCATGACCCGAAGGGGCATAGGCGAAAACGGAAAACCGGTTTGCAGAAGTTTTTCTGCAAACCGAGGGGCGAAAGCCCCATAACCCCTCCCCGAATATGGGCGTGGGGCAATGCGTATTGCAGAAAGGAACGGATATGTATCTCATCGTGGGGCTCGGGAATCCCGGGCTGAGCTATAAAAAAACAAGACACAACGCGGGTTTTCAGGCGCTGGACGTGCTGGCGGAGGCGCTTGGCGTGCGCGTAAAGACCAAGGGCTTTTCCGCGCTGTACGGCGAGGGGCGCATCGGAGACGAGCGGGTCATTCTCTGTAAGCCGCAGACCTATATGAATCTGTCCGGGGACGCAGTACAGCAGCTGATGCACTTCTATAAGCTTGCGCCGGAACGGCTGATCGTGCTCTATGACGACATTGAGCTTCCGCTGGGAAGCCTTCGCATCCGCGCGAACGGCTCGGCGGGCAGCCACAACGGCATGCGCTCGATCATTGCTTGCATCAACTCCGAGAGCTTCCCGCGCATCCGCATCGGCATGGGTAAGGACGAAAGCCTTCAACTGCGCGACTACGTTTTGAAACGCCCCTCGAAGGAGGAGCAGAAAACGCTCGACGAGGTATACCGGCACGCGGCGGACGCGGCAAAACTGATCGTTTCCGGCAACATCGGCGAAGCGCAGACGAAATACAACAAGAAGCACGAAAAGAACAAGTCCGTCTCCGTCGACGGGCACGGCAAGGAAGAATAACAGGTGTATTTTTACACCATGTATGCGATATGAAAGAGCTGATGCACGCGGTCTCGAACGACCCCGGATACCGACAACTGCATGCTGCACTCGAAAACGGCGACGGAACGGTCGCCGTATTCGGCTTAAGTGAAGCGCACCGACCGGCGGTCAACGCTGCGCTTGCCGAGGAACACACCGTCCTCTGGATCGCGCCGACGCCCGCGGAGGCGATGCGGATTTTCGAGCTGCAACGGGCGTATCGCCCGGATACGGGGCTTTGGCTTCCGCGCGAGCTGCCGCTCGTTCATCTGGAAGCGGTCTCGTCCGAACGTCGGTCCGAGCGTCTTGCGGTGCTGTCGCGCCTTGCGCTTTCCGTCTCCTCGCTGATCGTGACCTGCGCGGAAGCGCTGATGGAGCGGCTTGTTCCGCATGAGACATTTTTGTCGCAGATCGTGCGCGTCTCCGTCGGCGATACGGTCGATCCGCGGGAGCTCATGCAAGCGCTTTCGGCGGCAGGCTACGAGCGGACGGCGGAAATCGAGGGACCCGGGCAGTTTGCGGCGCGCGGCGACATCCTCGACGTGTTCCCGCCTCAGGCGGAGTACCCGTACCGCATTGAGTTTTTCGGCGACGACGTGGACCAGATGCGTATCTTCGACCCGCTGACCCAGCGCAGCATCGAGCAGGCGCGTTCCGTCGTGCTGCCGCCGGCGTTTGAGACCCCGCAGACCGCGGAGGCGATGGCACGGGCTCTGCGGCTCCTCAAAAACGCGCAGGGCTTTGACGCGCAGCGCGAATCGTGGGCGGAGCAGCGCCCATGCGTCGGCGCGGACGTACTCGTGCCGCTGCTCTACCCCGTCACGGAAACGCTGCTCGATTATCTGCCGGACGGTTCGCTGATCCTGATGAACGAGCCGAGCCGCATCGCGGACGAAGCGCGCGCGGCCGAGCTGATCTTTTCGGAGACCGTCGCGGCGACACTCGAATGCGGCGAGGGGCATCCGTCGCAGGGCAAGCTTCTGATCGAAGCGGACGCACTGATGCGGCGGCTCGACACATCCCGCAGCGCGGCGTATTACGCGCTGTTCCGTCCCTATACGAATTTCCGGCACCGCAGTCGCGTCGGCTTTACGGTCGAACCCGCGCCGGCATATCTCAACGATTCGGCGCAGTTCATTTCCGAGCTCGCGCGGCTTCTGAAATCGCGCGCGGCGGTGCTTCTGTATGTCGGCGAGGCGCAGGAACGCATGCGCGACGTACTTTCTGACAGCGACCTAAACGTCGCTTACGCGGAAACGCTCGTTCGTCCGCCGATGCGCGGCGAAGCGCTGATTTTATCCGAATCGCTTCCGCAGGGCTTTGCGTTTCCGGAATCGCATCTATATGTGCTGACGGCGCAGGAGCTGTTCGGCAAGCGTCCGGCTTCCCACGCCAAAAGGCGCGGCGGCACGCTGAAATATACGGATCTGTCCGTCGGCGATTACGTGGTGCACGAGGCGCACGGCATCGGAAAATTCCTCGGCGTCGAACAGCTCACGGTCGACGGCAGCACGAAGGACTATCTGCTGTTTGCCTACCGCGGCGACGACCGGCTCTATATCCCGACCGATCAGCTTGACCGCATCCAGAAATACGTCGGCGCGGACGCGGAGGTACCGCCGCAGCTGAGTAAACTCGGCGGCGCGGAGTGGCAGCAGCGCGTGGAAAAAGCGCGGCAGGGCGCAAAAAAGCTTGCGGTGGATCTTGCGCGGCTCTACGCGGCGCGGTCAGGCAACGGCGGCTATGCGTTTTCAAAGGACACGCCGTGGCAGAAGCGGCTTGAGGACGCCTTCCCCTATGAGGAGACGCCGGATCAGGCGCAGGCGATCAAAGACGTCAAGCGCGACATGGAAGCGCCGCGTCCGATGGACCGGCTGCTGTGCGGCGACGTCGGCTACGGCAAGACCGAGGTCGCGATGCGCGCGGCGTTCAAGGCGGCGCAGGACAGCAGGCAGACGGCGTTTCTCGTGCCGACGACGATCCTTGCGCAGCAGCATTACCATACGCTCTTGCAGCGGTTTTCGGACTTTCCCGTGAAGGTCGCGTGCCTAAGCCGCTTTCAGTCCCCGAAGGAGTGCGCCGAGGTCAAAAAGGGGCTCGAAACGGGCGAGATCGACGTGGTCGTGGGGACGCATGCGCTTTTGGCAAAATCGGTGAAATTCAAAAACCTCGGGCTTCTCATCATCGACGAGGAGCACCGCTTCGGCGTGAACCACAAGGAGCAGATCAAAGCGCTCCGCAACGAGATCGACGTTCTGACGCTGACCGCGACGCCGATCCCGCGGACGCTGAACCTGTCGATGACGGGCATCCGCGACATCAGCACGATCGAAACGCCGCCGGAAAACCGCTTCCCCGTACAGACGTTCGTGACGGAATACAACGACGCGTTCATCGCGACCGCGCTTCGGCGCGAGCTTTCCCGCGGGGGACAGGCGTTCGTCGTGTCGAACCGCGTGCTGACGATGGGCTCGACGCTGACGCATCTTCAGGCGCTTTTGCCCGAGGCGCGCATCGCGATGGCGCACGGACAGATGCCGGAAACGCTGCTCGAAAACACGATGATGGCGTTTCTCAATAAGGAGATCGACATCCTGCTGTGCTCCACGATCATCGAAAGCGGCGTGGACATCCCGAACGCGAACACGCTCGTCGTGCTCGACGCGGACAAGCTCGGTCTTGCGCAGCTCTATCAGCTGCGCGGCAGGGTCGGGCGATCGACGCGCATAGCGTACGCGTACTTTACTGTGCCGCAGGCGCGCGCGGTTTCCGAAACGGCGCAAAAGCGGCTGCTTGCGATCCGCGAGTTCACGCAGTTCGGAGCGGGTTTCCGACTTGCGATGCGCGACCTTGAGATCCGCGGCGCGGGAAGTCTTTTGGGCGCGGAGCAGCACGGGCACATCGCGGACGTCGGTTATGAATTCTACTGCAAGCTGATGCGATCCGCCGTCGCGGAAGCGAAGGGCGAAACGGTCGCGCCGGAGATCGAAACGACGGTCGATGTGCCGATCGACGCGTACGTGCCGAAATCGTTCCTGCCATCGGAGCTGCACCGGCTTGCCATGTACAAGCGGATCGCGCAGATACAGGACAGCGATTCGTATACGGACCTCCTCGACGAGTTCAACGACCGCTACGGAGATCTGCCCGAGCCGGTCATGACGCTGATGCAGCTTGCTCTGATCCGCGCATACGCGCGACGCGCGGGTTTCTCCTCCGTCACCGTGCGTGACGGAAAGGCGACGCTCGTGTACGACGCGTCGGCGCGTCCGGACGGGATGCGGCTTCTTGCGATCCTATCCTCGGAACCGAACCTCCGGCTTCTGGCGAGCGAGCCCGCCGCGATCGTATGGACCGATAAAAAGCTTGTTATTCGCGATTTTGTCAAAAAACTTCCACAATTAATTTACAGATTGATGCATTGCACCGACGCCGAACCGGGAGTATAATAGACAAAACAGGCAGAAAGGAATACCTATATATATGAAGATACAGAAACGACTTCTTGCGCTCCTGACGGCGGCGCTGCTTCTTTTGCCGCTTACGGGTTGCCTCGTGCCGAAGGACGCGGAACCCTCCGCCGATCCCACGGCGTCCTCCGGCTCCGTTGCCGCGCCGGATGATGTGACCGCCGATTCTGCGGATTTTGACGGCGACGCGATCGCGATCGAGCTCGGCGATCTCAAGATCACCGCGCAGGAATTCAGCGACACGTTCGACCAGTACGTCAGCTATTTCTCCTACAGCTACGGCACGGATCAGGAAACGCTCAAGCAGTTTATGTCCATGACCGAGGAATGGCTGATCGAATACCATATGCCCGAATGGAAGGCAAACGAACTCGGTCTTACGCTTTCCGCGGAGCAGGAGGAAGCATGCGCGGCCGCCGCGCAGGCAGAGGCCGACGAACAGCGCGACATGCTGCTGTGCTATTACGGCGATCCCGAAGGAAAGATCGAGGATGTCTCGGAGCTGACCGACGAACAGCGCCAGTACGCGATCGACACGATCAACGAAGAGCTCGCCACGTATTACGGCGACGATTACACCTTTGACGACTATCTTTCGCTTCGGTACAAGGACGCCCTGACCTCCCAGCGCATAGAAAAGTTCTCCTCGCTTTTAGAGGAACGCTTTGCCGCGGAGAACCCTGTGGACAAGGCGGCGATCGACGAATGGTACGAAACGACGCTCGCCGGGCAGAAGGAGAGCTTCGCCGAAGATCCGACGACATATCTTGACTATCGGAACGGTGTCGCGCTCGTCGACGATCCGATCTGCCTGTTTGCACCGAAGCAGGCCGCGCGGATCGAGGTCATCGCCATCCATACGGACGACAGCGATACCGAAACGCTCGACGAGACCAAATCCGCAATGGAGAAGCTGGAGGCCGAATACGGCGCGCTCGCGCTTCGCGGAGAGGGCGAAGAACGGCAGGCGGAGATCGCGGCGGAACATGCAAGGCTCAGGGAAACGTACGAAACGCTGAAAGCGCAGCGCAGCGCCGGCACGAAGGAGACCGCGGACAAGGCGTATGCGGATCTTTCGGGCGGCATGTCGTTTGCGGACGCCATGGAGCAGTATAACGAGCACTACGACGGAGAAAACGGCCGCTTCGAACAGGTCGTGTTCCTCGACGGCGACGAACCGGATTACCCGGAGTACGCAGAGATCGCGGGTAAGCTGACGGCCGGCGCATATTCCGAACCGACCCTTCTCGACAGCGGCGATTACTGCATCGTGCGTCTGGTCGAGATCCTTCCGGAAGGCGTAATCGACCGCGCGTCGATCGAAGACGATCTCGTCGCGACCGCCGAACGCGCCATTCGGAACGACGCATGGCAGGCGCAGCAGGACGCATGGGTTGAAGAAGCGAAGGCGGCTGCCGTTTTCCATCGCGAAACGTATGATATGCTGATCGATATGTACCTGAACTGACCGATTGAATAAGGAGGAGGAACCTATGATGTATTGTCCGAAATGCGGCGTTTCCCTGCCCGACGACGCGACCGTATGCGACGCGTGCGGCGCGCGTATCGACCCGATGCCCGATCCCGATTTCGATCCCCCGAAGAAGGAAAAGAAATCCGAAAAAACGCCGGACGTCAAAACCGCCTTCCGTAAATGGGCAGAGGATCAGGGCATGTTCTGCCTGATCGCAAAAGCCGTCGCGGTCACGGTGATGCTGTTCTATCTGCTCACCTCGGTCGTGTATACGGTCACGCTGATCGTCGAAAAATACTCCGGCGGCGTGATCTTCTCGGAATTCTTCCTGAAGCTT
>CAMYWS010000067.1 GCA_947302865.1 uncultured Clostridia bacterium | reverse complement strand
TTTTTTATGCAAAGCGATTGAAGATGCGGAGAGATAACACAGGCGCTGCGCGGCGGATGAGAAGCTTGCACTTTTCCGCGAGCGGAACGTCCTTTTCGGAAAGAAGCGGTTTCATTCGCTCGTCGACGCGTTTTTTCATTTCGGACGCAAGCGGTTTGTTTTTCGCCTGCTTTGCGGCGGCGAGCAGATTCAGCGCGGACTTCGCGTGCGAAAGCTCCGCCGCGTGCAGAACATCCCCGCCGAAGGTCGCTGCGATCGCTTCGATCCGGTCGCGCGCGGCAAACTCCGTCATGCGCTTGTCGTCGAGCGTGCGCAGCGCGCCGGATTCGCGGTAATTGTAATGATACAGCGGCGTCGGATCGTAATACGCCGAATGCCCCGCCGCAAAAATCTGTACGCACAGCAGAAGGTCCTCGCAGATCGCAAGCGAAGGATCGAGCCGGAAATCCGGATTTTCGCGGAAGATCTCCGCCGAAAAGAGCTTGTTCCAGAGATATCCCTCGAAGCTTTTGCCGATCGAGACCGCGTTTTTGATCGCGTCCCGCGGGGAAAGCACGCGTCCCGCGCCCGCCGTACCGCCCGTTTCGCGTCCGTTCGGATGCCCGTGGATGAAGCGGTTGCAGATACTGACCCCGATTTCGGGATGGTCCGAAAACGTATGAAGCAGCGAGGCGACATAGTTCGGCTCGACCGTATCGTCCGAATCGACAAAGCCGATATACGCCCCCGTCGCGGCGTCGATCCCCGCGTTTCGCGCGGCGGACACGCCGCCGTTTTTCTGCCGGATCACGCGGATGCGCGGGTCCTTTTCTGCATACGCGTCGAGCAGCGCGCCGCTGCCGTCCGTCGAGCCGTCGTCGACGAAAACCAACTCCAGATCGTCATGCGTCTGAGTAAGCAGACTTTCGACGCAGGCGGGAAGATACGCCTCCGTGTTGTACACGGGGACGATGATGCTGACCCTGTTTTTCTGCCCGATCTGTTCCATGCGCGCGTCCTTTTTCGGTTCTGCGTTCAGTATATCAGCGTTTGTCCGGTTTTGCAAGGCGGCTGTCGTTTGTATCGGAGATCGAACGGCATATCGTTATTATTGAGCGTGAATATTTGTTTTATTATCATTTCTACTCCCGGTAGAGCGATTTTTACGATTCTATCCGTCCGCGCCGGATCGGTAGGGCGAAATTTGCGGGCGGTAGATTGACCTTCCGGGAAAAGCATGCATATAATGGGTCTGCGGCGGGAATGATCACGCCGTACACGTTTTTACGGAGGTAAATGCCATGCAGTTTGTTGCAATCACGGATACGTCCGGCAATCTTCCCACCCGTATGGCGCGGGAACAAGATATTAAAATGATCCCCTTTGCGTACTATATCGACGGGGAGCGCTTCACCTGTCTCGACACCGAGTCGTTCGACGGCGACACGTTCTATGCGAGTTTGAAGACCACGGAGGTCAGAACGAGCCAGATCAATCCGCAGGAATACGCCGATTTCTTCGAGCCGTTTTTAAAGGACGGCAGAGACATTGTGTACATCGCGATGTCCTCGGGCATCTCGGGCTCCTGCCAGTCGGCCATGATCGGCGCGGACATGCTCAAAGAACGCTATCCCGACCGCGTGATCGAGGTCGTCGACACGCGCGGCGCATCTTTGGGCGAAGGGCTGGTGGCGGTCGCGGCGGCAAAGCTGCGCGACGGGGACCTTTCCGCCGCAGAGGCGGCAAAACGGCTCCGGCAGCTTTCGGAACGGATGTTCAATGTGTTTACGGTCAACGATCTGCTGTTTCTGCGCCGCGGCGGGCGTCTTTCGAACCTTTCCGCGATCGTCGGCACCGTGCTCGGCATCAAGCCGATCTTAAAAGGCGGCGAGGACGGCCGGATCTCGGCGTTCGATACGGTAAGAAGCCGCAAACGGTCCGTCAAAGCGCTTGCCGCGCAGTATGAAAAATACGTGGTGGACGCCGAGAACCAGACGATCGGCATTGCGCATGCGGCATGCCGCGAGGATGCGGAAATGCTCGTCGATCTCATCAAGGGCAGCGCGCATCCGCCGAAGGATATCCTGCTCGTCGACTACGAGCCGGTCACGGGGTCCCACGTCGGTCCCGGCGCTCTGGCGCTGTTTTTCGAAAGCTGTGAGGGCGTCCGCGCCGTCAAGGGGCTCGACGTCATTCCCGATAAGGTCAAGTCGTTCTTCGAAAACGCCCGTGAAAAGATCACGCTTCCCAAACAGCCGGTACACGGTCCCGCGCACGTTTGAATCCAAAAAAGAGAAACGCTCCCTTCGGAATGAAAGGAGCGTTTTTTGATGATTCAGTTCTGCACTTCCGAGTGCATGACGGGGCTTGTAAGATCCAGCGCAAGGAAGGTATAGCCGTTCTGCTCGCCCCAGGTGAGGATAGAATCCACCGCCTTGACGCTTTGATAGTGGATGTCGTGCTGCAGCACGATCGCAAAGTCGGAATGCTTCCTGATCCCGCCGACCACACGGTTTTTGACGTCTGTGCTGGTGTAGGGCTCGCCGCTGGCGTCGCCCGAGGAAATGTTCCAGTCGAAGTAGCGATAGCCGAGATCCTCCATGATCTTCGTAAGCCGCGTCATGATGCCCTTGTTGCGGCGGCTTACCGTATTTGCGCTGCCGCCCGGGAACCGGAAGATGCGTGTATAGGACCCGGTCGCCTCCTTGATGACCTCCTGCGTTGCCCAGAAATCGTCAAAAAACGCCTGTTCGTTCTTGTAGATATCCTTGTACTCGTGCGTGTACGTGTGGACGCCGACAGCGTGTCCCTCCTCGTACGCGCGCCTGATCACGTCCGTTCTTCCCTTGTTGCCGATGATGAAGAACGTCGCCTTGGCGTTGTGCTTTTTCAGCACGTCGAGAAGCTGCTCGGTGTATGCGCACGGTCCGTCGTCGAACGTCAGATAGACCGTTTTTTCCGGCGGCATGACGATCTCCGGCATTGCGACCGGTACGATCTCCACGTGCCGCACGACGGTCGTGCTTCTGCCGCCGTCGTCCGTGACCGAATAGGTGATGTCGTAGGTCCCGACCTTATACGGGATCACTTCGCCCGAAACGGTCATGCGGGAGGTCAGGTTGTTGCCGAGATAATCGTCCGCGAAATACCCGGGATCAGAGAAGGAAAAGTCCGCTTCGATCTGCACCGTGTCCCCGCCGATCAGCGTGATGACCGGATCGGTGATCGGAATCTCCGTGGGCTTCGGCGTGGGCGTGGGCGTCGGCGGCACGGTCGGCAGCGCCGGCATCTCGGCGGGCGTGGGAACGGCGACCGCTTCAACCGTATCGTCCGCGGGAACGGCTTCCGTCGGGACCGGCGTCGCCTCGGCGGTCTCTGGGCGCGAAACGCGGCACGCGGAAACGAGCGGCAGGATCAAAAACACGCAGAATAGAGCAATGCAAACGCCTCTCTTCATGCCGTTTCGCCTCCTTTTCCCAAGATTCTCTTATTATGCCACAAAACGCGAAAAACTGCAATCGGATTTTGTCGAATGCAGTTGTAAAAAAAGGACCGCAGATCGCGGTCCGCATGGTGTCGGTTCAAAGGGGTCAGCCCGTTTGTGATGAGAAAAAAGGATCATCTCCCGGACATTATTCTGCTCACTGATGCGGCAGCAGGCAGCAAATGTAACTTGCCCTGCCAAAAAAGCGGATAATCCGTCAAATCCGGCGACATGCGCGGCGGATTTGACACCTTACAGCTCCCGCCGCCCGGAAATACACAGTATTTTAGGCGGGAGCTGAAAACCGGTCTGTTGAAAAACAACGTTTTTCAGCAGACCGAGCGCTATTTGCGCTCGTTGATGTAGCGGCAGGCGGCAAGCGCGGCGGTCGCGCCGTCCGCGACGGCGGTGGTGAGCTGCCGGACGAATTTCGAGCGGCAGTCGCCCGCAACGTAGACGCCGGGCGTGTCGGTGAGACACTGCTCGTCGGTGTCGAAATAGCCGAACTTGTTCAGCGTGTGCAGCTCCTTGAACGGCTCGTTTTCGGGGATCAGACCGATCGCGACGAACAGACCGTCGCAGGCGATCTCGCGCTTCTGCCCCGTCGTGCGGTTTTCGACTTCGACGCCCGCGAGCGCGTCGCCGTTTTTCAGAAGTCTGTTGATCTTAAGATTCGTCAGCACGCGCACGTTTCTGCGCGATTCCAGCACCTGCTGCAATCTGACCTCGCCGGTGAGCGCGGGCAGGTCCTGTAAAATGATGACCTCTTTGCACTTTTCCGCAAGCAGGATCGCTTCCTGCAGCGCGGAGTTGCCGCCGCCCGCGACACAGACGGTTTTATCCGTATAGAAATCGCCGTCGCAGACCGCGCAGAACGAGATGCCCTCGCCGACGAGCTCGTTTTCGCCCTCGAGCCCGAGCATGCGGTGCTTGACGCCGGTCGCGATGACCACGGTCAGCGCTTCGAAGCGGCTGCCTTCTTCGGTTTCGACGATTTTGAGGTTCCCTTCCGTTTTCACGGAGATCGCGCGTTCCAGCTCGATGTCCGCGCCCTGATGCAGGATCTGCTCCAGGAAACGATCCGCGAACTCGTTGCCGCTCATCTGGATCGTGCCCGGGTAGTTCTCGACCTTCGGGGAATGCGTGATCTGTCCGCCGAAACCGTGCTTTTCGAGCACGAGTACCGTTTTGCCGTTTCTGAGCGCGTACAGCGCCGCCGTCATACCGGCGGGTCCCCCGCCGATCACGATCATGTCGTACATGGTAATACCTCCTGAAAATGCATGTCCGTAAGGACAATTCATGCGCGAAGCGCAATTCACGTCCCGAAGGGACAATTCATGACCGCAAGGTCAATTCATGGCGCAGCCAATTCATGCGCGAAGCGCAATTCATTGATCCGCGAAAAGCGTCCCGCTTTTCTGCGTTTACTCCTCATCCGGTCCCTGCGGGACCACCTTCCCCACATCAGGGGGAAGGCCTTTGGCTGCGCGCGATCTGCCGCCGTAACGAAGCGGAAGCAAAGGATCCTGTGCAGCAGGGAAAGATCCTTCGCCGGCTGCGCCTCAGGATGATACGCCGCAGATAATCAGAACGATTCTCCGCAGGGGTTCTGCGGAGAATCCGGTGACGTCATAATGAATTGTTACGCGTCCTTATGCATCAGCCAGCCCTTGATATCACTGACACCGCGGTAGCGTTCGATGCCGTCTTCCCTGACGAGCACGAGCGTGGGCGCCTGTTTGACGCCGTATTTCTCGACAAGCTCCTTCTCCTCGTTCGCGTTCAATGCGGTGAACGGAACGCCCGCCTTTTCGAGCAGCATCGTCGCGACCTTGCAGTTCGGGCAGGTCGGCGTCTTAAAGAGCAGGATCGTCGGGTCGGCGGCCATCTCGGGCGCGGCCGGCGCGCAGCAGGGCGATTCCTGAACCGCTTCCATCGCCGCTTCCATGACGGTGTCGACGGGCGCGGGGTTCGGACCCTGATGGGTCAGGTGCGAACGGCCGATGTCGTAGACCTTGCGATCCTTGAACTCCTGCGCCTTGCCGTCGTTCCAATTCTGGACCGGACGGTAATAGCCGGTGATGCGGGAATACACCTCGGTCTTTTCGCCGCAGATCGGGCAGGTGAAGTGCTCGCCCGTGATATAGCCGTGGTCCTTGCAGACCGAGTACGTCGGGCTCATCGTGTAGTACGGCAGCTTGTAATTTTCGGCGATCTTGCGGACAAGATTTGCCGCGGCTTTCCAGTCGGGCAGCTTTTCGCCGAGGAACGCGTGGAACACGGTACCGGAGGTGTAGAGCGTCTGCAGGTCGTCCTGAATGTCGAGCGCCGAGAAAATGTCCTCGGTATAGCCGACCGGCAGGTGGGACGAGTTGGTGTAGTACGGCGTACCGTTCATGTTCGCGGTGATGATGTCCGGGTACTTCTCCTTGTCATGCTTCGCAAAGCGGTACGTCGTGGATTCCGCGGGCGTCGCCTCGAGGTTGTAGAGGTCGCCGTACTTCTCCTGATAATCGGAGAGGCGTTCGCGCATGTGGTTCAAAACCTCGCGGGTGAACTTCTGCGTTTCGGGATGCGTGAGATCCTTTCTGAGCCACTTTGCGTTCAGACCGACCTCATTCATGCCGATCAAACCGATGGTTGAGAAGTGGTTATTAAACGTGCCGAGGTAGCGCTTGGTGTACGGATAGAGACCCGCGTCGAGAAGCTTTGTAATGACGGTGCGCTTGGTTTTCAGCGAACGCGCCGCGATATCCATCATCCGATCGAGTTCGGCGTAGAATTCCTTTTCGTCCTTTGCGAGGTACGCGATGCGCGGCATGTTGATCGTCACGACGCCGACGGAACCCGTCGATTCGCCCGAGCCGAAGAAACCGCCGGACTTTTTGCGAAGCTCGCGGAGGTCGAGACGCAGACGGCAGCACATCGAACGCACGTCGCTCGGCTCCATGTCCGAGTTGATGTAGTTCGAGAAATACGGCGTGCCGTACTTTGCGGTCATCTCAAACAGCAGCTTGTTGTTCTCGGTCTCGGACCAGTCGAAGTCGC
>CAMYWS010000066.1 GCA_947302865.1 uncultured Clostridia bacterium | reverse complement strand
TCGTCGTGGCGGAGACCGCCGCGCTGCAGCTCGAGGGCAACGTCCGCTTCCACGCAAAGGCGGCGGGCGTGTGCAACATCACGCCGGACCACCTCGACCACTTCGGCACGATGGAAAACTACATCGCGGCGAAGGCGAAGATCCTCGACAACCAGACCGCGGACGATTACGCGGTGCTGAACTGGGACGACGAAACGGTGCGCGGCTTTTCTAAGCTCACGCCGGCGCACGTGCTGTACTTCTCCCGAAAGGAAGAGGTCGATAACGGCATGTTCTTACGAAACGGCATGCTCGTCTATCGCATGAACGGCGAGGAGCATGAACTCATGCCCGCCGACGAGATCCGCATCCCCGGCGTCCACAACCTCGAAAACGCCATGCTCTGCGCGCTTCTGGGTCTTTCGCAGGGCATCGCGCCGGAAACGATCAGGGAGGTTTTCAAGACGTTCGCGGGCGTCGAGCACCGCATCGAGTACGTCTGCACAAAGCAGGGCGTCGATTATATCAACGACAGCAAGGGCACGAACCCGGCGAGCACGATCCGCGCGATCGAGGCGATGAAAAAGCCGACGATCCTGCTTTTGGGCGGCTACGACAAGCACATCGGCTTCGACGAGTTGTTCGAGGCATTTACGCCGATCGTCAAGGCGTGCGTTGTGCTCGGCGACACGAAAAGCCAGATCCTTGACTGCGCAAAGGCGCACGGGTATGAGAGCATCATGCACACGGCGGACACGTTCAGGGGCGCGGTGGACAAGGCGCACGATCTTGCCCGCCCCGGCGACTGCGTTCTGCTGAGCCCCGCCTGCGCAAGCTGGGATATGTTTGACAACTACGAAACGCGCGGAAGAGTATTCAAGGAGATCGCGCGCGCATACGAATAAACCGGAGGAACCATGGCGGAACAAAAGACAAAAAAAGAACCGTTACTGAAACGCATCAGAGATGCGCGGCTGCTTCGCGGCAGAATGGACTTTACCATTCTGCTTGTGATCACCGCGCTCTGCGCGTTCGGGCTCGTCATGATCTTTTCCGCCAGCTACTACTACGCGCAGCACTATTCCGGCGCGAACAATGACAGCTTCTACTACCTCAAGAGACAGCTGATCTATCTGCTGCTCGGCTATCCGGTCATGCTGCTGGTCTCCATGATCGATTACCGCATCATCGAGCGTCTGCGTTCGGTGTTCCTTGCGGTCTCGATCCTGCTGCTCGTCGCGGTTCTGATCTGGGGACAGGACCTGAACGGCGGAAAACGCTGGCTGCCCGTCGCGGGCATCACGGTCCAGCCCTCCGAGCTTGCAAAGTTCGGTCTCATGATCTTCATGTGCTCGTACATGTCGCGTCACCGCAACGAAATGAACACGTTCCGCTTCGGCATGCTGCCCATGCTGATCGCCATCGGCTCGATTGCGGGTCTTGTCATGCTGCAGCCGAACATGTCCATGGCGGTTATCATCGGCTTCATCGGCGTCGTTTTGCTGTACCTCGGCGGCTGTGATCTGAAACAGCTTATCGTGCTCGGGGTCATCGGTATTGTCGGCGTGCTTGTTCTGGCATACGCGCAGCCGTACCGCGTCGCGCGTATGACCTCGTTTTCGAATCCGGAAAGCGACCCGCAGGGGAGCGGCTATCAGCTTCTGCAGTCGTTCTACGCGATCGGCTCCGGCGGATTCTTCGGCAAGGGTCTGAATAACAGCTATCAGAAGTATCTGTACATGACCTACGGCGAATCGGACTTCATCTTCGCGATCCTGTGCGAGGAGTTCGGCTTCGTCGGCGGGCTCATCGTCATCCTGATGTACGCGTGGATCGTGTTCCGCGGCATCGTGATCTCGATGCACTGCAGAAACCGCTTCGGAAGTCTTTTGGCCGCCGGTATCTCGATCGTTTTCGGGTTCCAGGTCTTCGTCAACATCGGCGTCGTCACGGGGCTTCTGCCCACGACCGGACAATCGCTGCCGTTCATATCGGCGGGAGGCACGTCGCTCATCGTCTTCCTTGCCGCAATGGGACTGCTGCTGAGCATCTCGCGCGACCTGAACCCGCGAAGGTAATCACATTCCGCCGCGCTTCCGCATAAGATGTGGTATCATGCGGAAGGAAGTTTGAAGATGTCTCTTTGGCTTGTGCGCGGCGGCGACGTTCTTTCGGGAACGGTTTCGGCGCAGGGTTCCAAGAACGCGGCGCTGCCGATCCTGGCGGCAACGCTTTTGGTGGAAGAACCGGTAGAGCTTAAAAACTGCCCCGTGATCCGCGACACGGAGAACATGGCGAAGATCCTCCGGTCGCTCGGGTGCACGGTAAAGCGCGAGGGAGACGCGCTGATCATCGACAGCCGCACGGCTTCGGATCACGTGCTGCCGACGGCGCTTTCCGGGGAGCTGCGCTCCTCGATCTTTCTGCTCGGCTCGGTGCTGTCCCGTTTTGGAGCGGCGGACGCGCCGTATCCCGGCGGCTGCGAGATCGGCAACCGGCCGATCGACCTGCACCTATCGGGCCTTCGGCAGATGAACGCCCGCATCGAAGAGCACGGCGGGCGCATCCGCTGTACGGGCGGAAACTTACGCGGCGCGGTCGTCGACCTCGGGTATCCGAGCGTCGGCGCGACCGAAAACGTCATGCTTGCCGCGTGCCGCGCAAAAGGCACAACGACGATCCGCAACGCGGCGTGCGAGCCGGAGATCGTCGACTTGCAGAATTTTTTACGCGCCTGCGGATTCCGTGTCTCGGGCGCGGGCACGCCCGCGATCGTGATCGAAGGCGTACGAAAGGGACACGGAACGAGCTATCGCGTCATGCCGGACCGCATCGTGACCGGCACGTATCTTCTGGCAGGCGCGATCACGGGCGGCGACGTCACCGTTACCGACACGCAGCCGGAAACGGTCGATACGCTCCTCTATAAGCTTTCGGAATGCGGCTGCCTCGTCACGACGCGCGCCGATTCCGTGCGGATACGGGCGCCGAAGCGCGTTCGCGCCGTCGGGTTCACCGAAACGCGGCCGTATCCGGGATTCCCGACCGACCTGCAGCCGCAGATGTTCAGTCTTTTGTCGGTCGCGGACGGGACCTCGGTCGTGACGGAAAACGTGTTCGAAAACCGCTTCCGCCACGCGCAGGAGCTCATGAAGATGGGCGCGGAAAACCGCATTCTCGACCGCACGGCGATCATCACGGGCGTGAAACGGCTGCACGGCGCGTCCGTCACGGCGCACGATCTGCGCGGCGGCGCGGCGCTTGCGCTTGCGGGGCTCGCTGCCGAAGGCGAAACGCAGATCCTGCACGCGGAGCGGATCGAGCGCGGATATGAACGAATGGACAGCGTGATCGGCACTTTGGGCGGTTCGATCACACGAAAGGAAGAAAGCATTGGCAAAGAAGACGAAAGACGGCGATCGGGCAAGCTTCCTGTTTGACGACGACGCGGGCAGAGACGAGGAAACGATCGACCTGTTCGGGTCGGACGATGACGCGCCTGCGGAATCGGACGAGGACGCGCCCGAAGAAACGGACGAGGCAATTTCAGACGAGCCGGACGCCGAAGCGGAAGAACCCGCGGAGGCGCCTGCACCGTCCGTTGCGCCGAAAAAGGCGCGCGCAAAGGACAAGCCCTCCGAAACGCCGCAGTTTCGCTTCGACCGGTACGGACGGCGCGTCGGCAAAAAAAAGAAGGTGCGCTACGGCAAGCGCAAGGATGCGCCGAAGGCGACGACGACCGTCGTCCGGAACGAGACCGAAGCAAAGCGCGAGTACGACGCGGCGCGCGCGCGGAGCGAAGCCCGCGCAAGGAAGCGCGCCGGCGACGCGGCAAAGCTCGCGGCGCTCAAAAAAGAGGAGCGCAGAAAGCGCCGGCAGCGCAGCGCGTCAACGATGGTTCTCGGCGCGCTTGCGCTGATGCTGTTCCTCGGCATGGCATGGTTCGTGACGCGGCTCCAGAAGATCAACATCCCGCACATTCCCGAAGGCTATACGAGACAGCGCATCATCGACCTGTCCGGTCTTGAATCCCGGCTGAACAAGCGGAGCGCGGTGTTCATCCGCTCGCGCGACGTCGAAAAGCGCATCCGTGAGGCGGACCCGTATCTGGACGCGACCGTGCGCTATTCGTTCCCGTCCACGGTCACGATCACGGTGAGCAAGCGTGAAGAGGCGGCATGCGTGCGCTGGGGTCCGCAGAACGAGTATCTTGCGATCATCGACGAAAACGGCACGGTGCTGAACGCCGCGGCGGAGAGCGCGAACGGGCTTCTGATCGCCGACGGCATGAGCATTTCGAGCGCGGTCAACGGCGCGCGGCTCGGCGATTCGAGCGACATCCAGGTCGCCGCGCTGGTCCGTCTTCTGACAAAGCTCAAGGAGCTCGGGCTCCTCGAGCGGACGCCGCGGATCAACCGCATCGACATGACGGAGCTGATGCAGATCCGCATGTACGTTGAAGGCAATCCGTACACGATCGAGGTCGGCGACACGTCGAACCTCGAAACGAAGCTGATGCTGCTGCAAAAGCATTGGACGGAGATCATGGACGAGGCGTCGACGTTCATCCGGCAGGGCTATTACACCGCGACGATCTATCTGTACAGCAAGGGCGGCGTGAACATCTCGCCGTACGAGGCGGGACACGTCATGGCGACGCCCGCGCCGTCGGCCTCGCCTTCCGCGTCGCCGGACGGCGAATCGGGTGAACAGCCGGGGGAATCGCCGGGCGAACAGCCGGAGGAGACCCCGGACGACGGGAACTACACGCCCGCGCCGCAGGTCACGCCGATGCCGCATCAGGACGACCCCTTTACGGGCTAACGCCCTTCAATCGGACGAAAACTATGGTTTTCGTCCGATTGGTCTTTCAGGACCGCCTATAATCCTGCGGATTATACGAGCGGCGGTCCTGCAAGGAGTAAAATCCGCCGCGCATGTCGCCGGATTTTACGGATTGGTGTGATGACGGCGTCACATTCTCGCGATCCGAACGGCGACGCCGTTCTTTGCCCCGGTCTATGCAACAAACTGAACCTCTTGGACGGGCAATGCCCGTCTTTTTTGTACAAAAAAACGAGACCCGAAGGTCTCGTGCTAAACGGTCGTTGTGACTCTAAATTGTTACTTACTCTGCGCAGTAGGGCAGCAGAGCCATGATCCGCGCGCGCTTGATCGCGACCGCGAGATCGCGCTGATGCTCGGCGCACACGCCGGACATGCGGCGGGGCATGATCTTTCCGCTCTCGGAAATGAAGCCCTGCAGCTTTTTGATGTCCTTATAATCGATGGATGTGGCCTTCTCAACGCAGAAACGGCAAACTTTGCGTCTGCTTCTCGGACGACGGGGACGCAGTTTACGATCTTCCATGTGATGCCTCCTGAAATTGATGAATTAAAACGGTAAATCGTCGGAATTGATGTCGGTGAATCCGGCGAGATCCTGCGCGGGCGCCTGCGGACGCGGTGCGGAATAACCGCTGTTGTTCTCGTCCGCCGCCTTCGGCGTCAGAAACTCGACTTCGTCAGCCGAAACATCAAGCGACATACGGGTCGTGCCGTCCTTCGCTTCGTAGGTGCGCGCCTGCAGCTCGCCGATAACGGCGACCTTGCGTCCCTTTGCGAGGTAACGCGCGCAGGTGTCGCCCAGCTGCCGCCAGGCATTGATGCGGAAAAAGTCCGTTTGTCTTTCACCGCTCTGGTTTGCGAAGCGCCGGTTGACGGCGATGGTGAAGGTGCAGATGGTCACGCCGCTGGGCGTGCTGCGCACTTCGGGGTCGTGGGTCAGGTTGCCGATCAAAGTAATCTTATTCATGCTTTCATTTTCCTCCGTTCTTTCGTGCTGTTACTTTGCGGGTTATGCTTCCTTGCGAGTGACCATGTAGCGCATGAGCCGTTCATCGTTGCGCATGTTGCGCTCCAGCTCACGGGGCAGTTCGGGATTCGCGTTGAACACGACCAGAACATAATAGCCCTCGGTCTTGTAGTCGATCGGGTACGCAAGACGACGCTTGCCCCATACCTCGGCCTTCTCGATCTCGCCGCCGTTTGCGGTGATAATGTCGGCAAACTTATCCATGACGACTTTATCCGCTTCTTCATCAAGCTCGGGCGTGATCACGTACAAAACTTCGTACTGATTCATGTATTTCACCTCCTTGTGGACTTGTGGCCTTCTTATGAAGGCAAGAAGGACCGTTAGCTTTCGTACTATATCACAACTCTTCCGAGAATGCAAGGGCTTTTTTCAGGTTTTTTCACACTGTGTTTTTTTTCATGCGGCGCAGCCGCAATTCATGCATCGGAGATGCAATTCATGTGCGGAGCACAATTCATGCACAACGTGCAATTCATGCGCAAAGCGCAATCCATCGAAAAATGAATTGACCTTACGGTCGTGAATTGTCCCTGCGGGACATGAATTGCCTGCGGCATGAATTGACCTTACGGTCGTGAATTGTCCTGCGGACGTGAATTGCGCCTTCGGCGCGTGAACGGCATTGAAATACAATGCCGTTTGTGATACAATACAGCCATGACCGAAAAAGAGCTGTATGACCGTACAAACGC
>CAMYWS010000065.1 GCA_947302865.1 uncultured Clostridia bacterium | reverse complement strand
GGCATGGAGGAGGAGCTCATCGACGAGGCGACCGGACATGCCGAGACCGAGGATGAGACGATCCTTGCCGCGCGCGGGCAGTACGCGAAGCTTTACGCGGAATTCAAGAAGGAGACCGACCGCGAACACGAGGAAGTCGTAAAGCTCGGCGGTCTGCATATCATCGGCACGGAACGGCACGAGAGCCGACGGATCGACAATCAGCTCCGCGGCCGCGCAGGCCGTCAGGGCGACCCCGGCAGCACGCGCTTCTACGTATCCTTAAAGGACGAGCTGATGCGGCGCTTCGGTATGGACCGCATGGAAGGCATGATGACGCGGCTTTCGCCCGACGACGCATACCCGATCGAGAACGGCTTTATCACAAAGCAGATCGAAAACGCGCAGAAGCGCGTCGAGGCGTCGAACTTCGATACGCGCAAAAACGTGCTGAAGTACGACGACGTCATGAACAAGCAGCGTGAGGTCATCTACGGCGAGCGCCGCAAGGTGCTGATGGGCGAGGACCTCAAAGATCAGTTCACAAGCATGATCCGGCAGACGGTCGAGAGCATTGTGGGCGCGTACGCCAGCGAGCATTCAAAGCCCGAGGAGTGGGATATCTCCGCGATCGAAAAGGAGATGAGCGACCTCTGCGGCGCCGACGCAACGGGACTTCTGCACAGCGCGTCTCTGAAACGCCGCAGCGATCTTTGCGACTGCTGTATGACCTTTGCCGAACGGGCGCGCGCGAAAAAGGAAGCGGAGCTTGCGGAACAGAAGATCGACATCCGCGAGGTCGAGCGCATCGTGCTCCTGCGCGCGGTCGACACCAACTGGATGGATCAGATCGACGCCATGGATCAGCTGAAGCAGGGCATCGGGCTTCGCGCGTACGCGCAGACCGACCCCGCGAACGCATATGCAAACGAAGGCGCGGACCTGTTCGACGCGATGATCGAGCGCATCCGCGAGGAAGCGGTGCGAAATCTCATGCATGTGCAGGTGCGAAAAGCTCCCGTCGAGCGCAAGCAGGTTGCAAAGCCGGTCGACACGCCGTCGCCCGACGGCGAAAAGCCGAAGGTCCTGAAGCGGTCTGCCAAGATCGGAAGAAACGATCCCTGCCCGTGCGGCAGCGGCAAGAAATACAAAAACTGCTGCGGCAGAAACGTATAAGCGTTCGATCTGTTGAACGCATACTGACCCAAAACATGTCATCCTGAGTCGCGGTATCGCGGCGAAGGATCTTTTAGATTCTTCGCCTGCGGCTCAGAATGACTTTTTTTCTTTTTCACGGAACTTTTTACCTCCTTTGCGCGTCTAACGTTATGTGAATGATCATTCAGAGAAGAGAGTTGGGAGAAAAACCGATGGGATTGATTTCAGACGACGTGTTCGTTGAGGAGATCCGAAGCGTCAAACAGGCCGCGTTCGGCGTGGCGTACCTGATCCTGAAGAACACGTCCGACTGCGAGGATGCGATGAGCGCGGCGATCGTAAAGGCGTACGAGCATCGCAATGCGTTATTGAAGCGGGGCAGCTTCCGCGCATGGTTTCTGCGCATTCTGCGCAATGAAGCGTATACCATTCTGCGCGAGCGCCGCAAAGTCTTTGAGACAGACGAGATTCCGGAAACGCCCGAACCATTCCCGGATGCGGACCGTTCGCTTGATCTTCAAACCGCGCTGACGCGGCTCAAGGAGGATCAGCGAAACGTGCTGTATCTATGGGAGCAGGGCTATTCCATGGAAGAGATCGCATCCGTTCTGAACGTCCCCGTCGGTACGGTCAAGTCGCGGATCTCCCGCGCAAAAGAAACGCTTCGCTCGTATTTGGAGGTAAATTGAATGGAAAAGAAAGATATCCGTATTTCCGACGCGATCCCGCAGCGTCCCGCGTCATTCGACGATACGGTGGAACGGACGCTTGCTAGCGTCGCAAAGAAGGAACAGCAGAAAGAAACGCCCGCCCGCACATGGAAGACCGAACGCGGAAGCACACGCAAACGCGGCGCCAAACGCAGCGTTTTGGATATCGTCGGCATCGCGGCGATCTTCGCGGTCTGCGTGGTCGCCATCGGCACGGTGATCGGCGTCCGAACGCGGTTGAACAGGACCGCTCCGGCAGATGAGATTGCCGTTTCACAGCCGACGGCACCGGTCAACATGACAAATACCGTGACCGTATCAACCGTCGACGAGCTCCTTGCCGCGCTCGCGCCGGATACCAGGATCGTCCTTGCGGACGGCACGTACAATCTGACCGAGGCGTCGGATTACGGCACGGAAGGCAAGGAGTACTATACCTGGGAGGACCGGTCGGACAACTGGTTCCGCGAGCCGGAGGAAAACAGCTTTGAACTGACGCTGAGAAACCTCGAAAACTGCTGCATCACCGGTTCGAGAAACGCGGAGATCGTGACGGTCCCGCGCACGGCGGCGGTCATTTACGCACACAACTGTCCGGGACTGGTGCTGTCCGGATTCACGGCGGGACATACCGTCATGGCCGATCCGTGCGAAGGCGAGGTCATCCGTCTCGTCGAGTGCGCGGACGCGTGGGTCGAAAACTGCTCACTGTACGGCTGCGGCACGTGGGGCGTCAGCGCGGTCGACTGCGACAATCTCACCGTGACGGGATCCGACATCCATGAATGCAGCAGCGGCGGCGTTTCGTTCGCCCACTGCCGCAACACGCTGATGAGCGGCTGTACCCTGCGCAGCTGCGGCTATCGCGATAACGCGTTCAGCATCGTTTACATCTATGACTGCAAAGACGTGCGGATCACCGGGTGCGACGTGTATGAAAACCGGACGGACGTTCTCTTCAATCTGTACGGCGACGACGTCAAATACGGTATGGGCGACGTTCTGATCCTGGGCACGAGCGTGCACGACAACGACGTGCTCGATCAGGGATTCTACAGCTACACGGGCAAAGGACCGGTCGTTGCGGGCTGCGAATTCAAAAACAACAGCGGCGTTCTCCTTTCCGACGGGCAGCGTGTGTTCGACCGCGACGGGAACCCGCTCGGCGAAGCCGATCTTTTAGCTATGGCGCTCGACCGTACGCTCGATGCAGAGCTCGAAGCGTTTCCGACGCTCGAACCCGAGACGCCGAATACGCTCGTTCCCGCGATCTGTGTGAATGGTGAGATATATGTCATCACCGATTCGGAAACAGCGGGCGAGCCGGACGAAAGCGTGATCGAATACGTTTCCTCCGTCGTGTCGCTTTCCGAATGGCCGACCGAGGACGGACAGGCGAATTTCGGCGAGGTCGGCACGCCTTATGCCCTGACGGCGGATGGACTGTTCGTATTGTACGGCAATGAATGGCGGCGGTTCGAGGCGGAGGAGTTTGGCGACGATGAACCGACGCCCGAACCGGCGGTCGATCCCGTATCGGAAACGCTGTGTATGTTTTTCGACGGCTGCCTGTATTATGAGCCGTTTGAAAACTGGATCTGGTCGGATCAGGACGACGGGCTTGCCGCGGACGGCATGAGTTTCCTCTGGAAGATGGAGGAAGTCAAGGACAAAATCCCGACGATCTATAACCCCGGAATGCTGACGGTCACGGCAGGGGACGGCGTGTACCTTGAGCCGCAGATCAATATCTATAACGAGGAATCCGATACAGTCGCATTCGGTGTCGATATCTCGACCGTCTGCACGCTCGACCCCGGCACATATTACGTCTCGCAGCGCGTTTCGCGCCGCGAGGAAGGCAAAACCTCCGGCTACGAGTGCGTGATTCGTCTCGAGATCGAAGCGAATAACGCGCAGCCGACGCCCGAACCCGTCGAAGAGCCGACGATGCAGGAATCGAGCGCGGTTCCGTCCACGTTCCGGTTCTGGGATTACGATGAGCAGAACGGGTACAGCGAAGCGCCGGCGGAAGGCGTCCTGTTCGTCTGCGATTTCGACGGCGACGGAACGGAGGACGAGATCCGTTATGAGATCCACGGAAGCAGCGTTACATTCTTCGTAGGAAGAGCGTCGATCGACGTTGCGTTCGGCGCCGGACTGGAGCAGGCGATCCTTCTGGATCTCGATCCCGACTCGGCGCGGCTGAATCTGCTCGTGGTCTACAATACCGGTTCGGAGGATTACGAGACGGCTGAGCTGCATATGGAAAACGGGCGGTTTGTCCGCGGACCGGTCATCTATGCCTATTGCAATTTCGACGACGGCACGCTGTACGGTTCCGCGACCCAGACCGATATTCTGGGGACCAAAGTCGGCGGGCGTACCTATCACGGCGAAGATCTGACGCCGGATTCGGAATGGTTTGATTGCGACGTGATCCCGGACGGGATCCAGACCGCATCCGATCGCGCGCGTCTCATCGAATGGGGAAAGCTGCTGCATATCATCCGTGATCTGCCCTGCACGATCGACGGCGCGGACGCGGTGATCCCTGCCGGCTCATACATCTATATGACGCGCTGGCATGAATCCGGGACGCTTGCGGAGATCAGGACGGAGGACGGAACGACCGCGCTGGTCACGGTGGAAAGAGCCGACCCGAACGATCCGGAACTGTACGGATATCTGATCGACGGCGTAATGCAGTACGAGTACTTCGACAACATCTTTTTCGCTGATTGATCCGCCCAAAAACATGAAAGGACCGCGCCTGCGGTCCTTTTAACATGACTGCCCTTTCGTCTGCCTTCGGCATCCACCCCTGATAAGGGAAGGTCACCTTGTGACAGTCGAGCGCCCCTTGTGAGGGGAGCTGTCACCGAAGGTGACTGAGGGGTAGCAGGGGGCGTCGATCCCGACGCTCCGAACCATCATTGCAGTGCCTCGATCACGTCCGCAATGTCCGCATTGACAAGAATCGCGCGGTCCTCGATTTGCTTCGGGCACTCCGCCTCGCCGAAATTGATACAGACGTACGTCGCGTTCGGGTTCTGCGCGGTCAGCCGCCAGAACGGGTATTTGATAATGCCGGGCGTGTTGGACCCGACGCCGAGCTCAAGGAGCAGCAGCTTCTGCCCTTCGTGCGACTGCACCCAGTTCACGTAGCGCGACGCCGCCTCGTTCCAGCCGAGGTCCTCGACAAACGTATCATCGCTTCGGAGGTTCATTGCCATCGGCTCGCCGCACTTCGGACAGCGCGGCACAAGCTCGCTCGGCACACGCATATCCTTCTGCAGTTCGACCATCTTCAAAACCGTTTCCTCGTTGTCGTACGTGCGGCGGTGACACGGCACGGAGCACTGCCAGAGTCCGTAATCGCCCTGCGTGTAGAAGAGCCGCGCTTTGTCGACGCCCGCCTTCTGAAAGCAGTGGTCCACGTTTGTCGTGATCACGAAATAGTCCTTGTCCTTTACAAGGTTCAAAAGCCGCTGATAGACCGGCTTCGGCGGGTTTTCATAGCGGTTGATCAGGATATACCGGCTCCAGTACGCCCATTTTTCCTCGAGCGTGCGGAACGGATAGAACCCGCCGGTGTACATGTCGCGGAAATGATACTTCTGCATGAAATCGGAGAAGAACCGCTCGAAACGACTGCCCGCATACGTGAATCCTGCGGCGGTGGAAAGCCCCGCGCCCGCGCCGACGAGCACCGCGTCGGCGTCGCTGATCGCCTGTTTCAGCCGTTCGACGAGCTCCGGCGTGATCTCGGTATACTGCATGAAAAAACTCCTTTCCGGTGATTACAGAAGCGCCTGATAGATGCGCAGATCCGATTCCCTGAATACGTTGAACACCACATCGATCGGATGATCCTTCTGAAATGCCGCGACCGTTTCGACGGCGATCTCTGCCGCCTCCTTTTGCGGGAAGCCGAACACGCCGGTCGAAATGCAGCAGAACGCGACGCTGTGCAGTCCGTACTTTGCCGCAAGGTCAAGACAGCTTTCATAGCACGAAGCAAGCAGATCGCAATGCCGCTCACTGAGCCGTCCCGACACGATCGGTCCCACCGTGTGCAGCACGTACTTTGCGGGGAGATTGAACCCCGGCGTGATCTTTGCGGCGCCGGTCGGCTCCTCGTGTCCCTGCGCCTGCATGAGTTCATGACACGCAAGACGGAGCTGCACGCCCGCATACGTGTGGATCGCATTGTCGATGCAGGAGTGGTTCGGCGAAAAGCAGCCGAGAAGCGCAGAATTTGCGGCGTTCACGATCGCGTCGGTTTCGAGCGTCGTGATATCCCCCTGCCAAAGATACTGATGCGGCTTGATCGGGTTAAGATCACGCAGCTTCGTCACGCCCTTTTCGCACGTCGCCTCTTTGAGATACGCGTCCTGCACGGCAAGGAATTCTTCGCCCGCCTCCATCGGCGGACGCACGTTGAACAATCCCCGCAGCAGCCGTTTCTGTTCAAAAACGTCCTGCGGGACCGTGTTCCGATATCCCTGTTCATCCAGCAACGCCCGGATGAGCCACACTCTGCGTTCATCCTGTGTCATACGTTTATTTTATCACGCCTGTTATTGACTTGTAAAGGAAAAAAGCGGAGAGATCGTTCTCTTCGCTTTTGCGTATACAGCTGATCATGCAAGCCCGTCGGAAGCAGACTTCCGACGAAAGCGCAGCGTCAGTAGTTCTCGCAGTTGACTTCGAAATAGGACTGCGGATGCGCGCAGGTGGGGCAGACGGCCGGCGCTTTCGTGC
>CAMYWS010000064.1 GCA_947302865.1 uncultured Clostridia bacterium | reverse complement strand
ACGTGCTGACGCTGATCGGCGAGGATCCGAAAGCGCACGGCGTGACAGACAAACCGAAAGAAAAAGAGCGGACCGTTTACGTGACGGTCCGCTCCGTCGGCATGAACGAAGCATACCAGGCGCTCGCGAACGGACTGCAGCCGCAGTTCGTTTTCATTTTGTCGGACTTTGACGATTACGACGGCGAAAAGATCTGCGAGTATAACGGAACGCGGTACAGGATCCTGCGTACATATCGCAGGAATCAGGCGATCGAGCTGACGGTCGAGGAAGTGACGGTGGACAGATGAAGATCGTGGGACTTGTAGACGCGCTGAATCTGCTGACGGATCTCCCGTTTACGGAATGGGCGTGGAGCGAAGCACCGGCGGACGGTTACGGCGTCGTAACGGCGGACGGGCAAAGCGAGCTGAAAGCGGATTCGGATCCGGCGGCGGAAAAGATGCTGACCGGATACGTGGACGTGTTCATCAAAGCGACAGCCCCGGATCCGACGGAAGACGTCGAGGACGCTATGCGCGCGATCGGCGTATGGTTCCGGATGGAGAGCATTCAGTTCGAACCGGAAACCGGTTTTATTCACATCGAGTGGAGGTGGACAGACAGCATGGCAAAAGCGACAAAAGCAATCAAACTTGAAGAGATCCCGATCGTGCTGCACATAAAGAGCACGGAAGAGATAACAGGAACAGGCGGGCAGACGTACAGAAAAGTCACGTTTGAAAGCGGCGAAGCGGAAAAGCTCTTCGACGGGCGGAACACGCGCGACATGATCGTGCATCTTCAGGCATGGGACAAAAGCCCGGGAACGGTGTACGAAGTGCTGCGGAAGTTTGAAGTAATCGAAAACAGCACGCTGACGGAAGTACGGCTCGAAACAGGACTGCAGCCGATGAAACTGGGTGATCCCGTGCAGGACGCGACGGTGGCGGCGTTCGAAGCGTACGAGATCGACGTTTATTTCAATAACGGCGTCTTCCATTCGGCAGTCGCAACGCACTTTGTGAGCGCCTGAAAGAGGTGTAAACCGCATGGCGACGTTCGTATTTGAAGGCATCAACGAGTACGCAACGCGGCTCAAGAAGCTCGACAACAAAGCGGAGGGCATAATCAAGCGTGCGGTCTACGACGGCGCGGCCGAGGTCAAAAAAGCATTTCTCGCGGAACTTAGCGCGTTGCCGGTCGTAAAAAACCGGTATCACAAGACGACGCTGCCGCTGAGCGGGATCACGGAAACGCAAAAGCGCGGACTGATCGAGGGCTTCGGGCTTGCGGAAATGCGTAACGACGCGGGATTTATCAACACGAAAGTCGGCTTCGACGGATACAACGCCGTCAGGTCGAGAAAATACCCGAACGGGCAGCCGAACGCGCTGATTGCGAACGCGATCAACAGCGGATCAACGGTCAGAAAAAAGATCCCGTTTGTGAACAGAGCGACAAAAGCGTCTATGGGTCCCTGCAAAGCGGCAATGATCCAGCGTTTTAACGAAGACGCTCAAAACATCATGAAGTAAAGGAGACAAAAACATATGGCAGCAGGCAGAGTTTGTACCGGCTATTCGAAGCCGTACGTAGCACTCTACGGCGAGAGCGGCGGCGTCGTTTCGTACACGAGCGGGCAGCTGCTGGCGCGCGGCGTTTCGGTGTCGCTTGACATCGAGGCGGCGGACGAAAACAAATTCTATGCGGATAACGTGACGGCAGAGGACGCTTCCGGCACGTTCGGCGGCGGCACGGTGACGCTGGTCAACGACGGACTGAAGCGGGCAGCGGCGCGTCTGATCTACGGTCTTCCGTCCCCGGACGGCGACGGATGGGTCGCGTGCGACGACGACACTGCGACGCCGTACGTCGGCATCGGCTACATCAAGAGATACATGGAGGAGGGCGTGACGAGCTGGGTGCCGGTCGTGCTCAAGAAGTGCAAGTTCCAGATGTTCGGCGATGACGCGGCAACGCAAGAAGACGAGATCGACTGGCAGACACAGGAACTGACGGCGACGGTCATGCGCGACGACTCCGCAAAACATTGCTGGCGGCTGCTCGGCAACGAGTACACAACAGAAGCCCTTGCGGAAGCAGCGCTCAAGGCGGCGCTCGACATCGTGTAACAGAAAGAGGGGACGAGGATGCGGATAAACGGCAAGGAATACGGACTGCGGCTGACAGTCGCGGCGGCGATCGAGGCGGAGAAAGTCTGCCCGGATCAGGACATCACGAAGATCGGAACGCTGCTGAAAGGGAGCGCGGACGAGGCCGTGCGGAACGTGATCCGCATCGTCAAGATCCTCTCGGACGGATACGCAGACAGCGAAAGACACAAAGGCCGGGCGGCAACGCCCGCGAATATGGACGAGCTCATCGACGCGTGCGCCGGTGAGCTCGTTTTTTCGCATATGGTCGAGGCAATCACCGAAACGTTCGAACGCGATTATGCGGGCAAGATCAGCGCGAAGCCGACGAAGAAGGGCCGGGAAGCGGCGAAAAAGAGCATCAAGCGCACGCTTGAGGGCTCGCTGCCGTGGTATCTGTACTTCGGCAGAAATCACGGCATGGACAAAGATGACGTGCTGAACACGGTCTTCGGCGAGTTCATGGACCTTATGACCTGCGACGCGATCAGTCACGGGCTTGCGGACGAGGTCGCAAAGAAGAAGAAACTGACGCAGGAAGAAATGCTCATGCTGGAATGAGGTGGACATAGATGGCGGTAAATATCGGACCGAAAATCGGAATCGACGGCGAGGCGGAGTTCCGAAAAGAGCTCAAAGGCATCATTCAGGAGACAAAGACGCTTGCGGCGGAATCGGACGCCGCGGCTGCCGCGTTCAAAAATGAAAGCGAGAACGAAGAAAAAGCCAAAGACGCCGCGGAGAAGCACAGCAAAGCGATCGAGGCGCAAAAAAAGCTGATCGACAAGCTCGAGGAAGCCGTAAAGAAGAGCATCGACGCGACCGGCGAGAACTCGCAGGAAACGCTCAAGTGGAAAGAGCAGCTCGCAAAAGCGCGCAGCGGTCTCGAAACGCTCGAAAGTCAGACGAAGGAGACGACGGGCGGCGTCGAGGATCTCGGGAAAGCGGAAGACACGACGAGCAGCAAGACGTCGACCTTCGGCGACGTTTTGAAGGCGAATCTTGCCAGTAAAGCGATCCAAAAGGGACTGGAGATCACAAAGCAGATCGCGCAAGAGCTTGCGGAGCTCTTCGTCGAAGCAGTCAAAGACGCGGCGGCATACGCGGACGAGATCAACACGCTCAGCAAAACGACAGGCCTCGGCACGGACACGCTTCAGGAGTACGGATATATCGCAAAGCTCGTCGACGTTGATCTCAACACGATCACCGGATCGCTGACAAAGCTGAAGCGCAACATGGACAGCGCGCGCGACGGAAACGCCGCGGCAAAAGAAGCGTTCGATAAGCTCGGGATCAGCATCACGGACACGAACGGCGAGCTCCGGGACAGCGAGGACGTGTTCAACGACGCGCTCGAAGCGCTTCGCGAGATCCAGAACCCGACGGAGCGCGACGCCGCGGCGATGGATATATTCGGAAAAAGCGCGACCGAGCTGAACCCGCTGATCGAAACAAGCGCGGAAGATCTGGAAGCGCTGAAAAAAGAAGCGCATGACGCGGGCGCGGTTCTGAGCAAAGACACGATAAGCTCTCTGAACGAAGTGCAGGACAGCATGGACCGTATGGGGCTGAGCTGGGACGCGCTGAAAAAGGAGCTGGGCGCGCGGATCGGGAAAGCGATCCTGCCGGATCTGGAAAAGGCGCTGGAGATCTTCAGAGAGTTCCAAAGGACCGGAGACACGACGAAGCTGGTAGACGGGATCTCGCGAGGGATACAGAATTTTTCGAAAAAGCTCATCAAAAGCACACCAAAGATCGCAAAAGAGTTCGGCAAAGCGCTCGGCGCGGTCCTCGGAAACGCTCCGGCACTGATCTCCGCAGGCCTTGAGCTCGGCTGGGCGCTCTTGAAGGGGCTGCTGCAGGCGGTCCCGGAGATAGGCCGTCAGTTTGTAAAATCGTTTGATTTGTCGACGCTCAAAGACTCGACCTTCGAGGCGATCGGAGAAATGGAAGCGCTTCGTCGTAAGATCGAAGAACTTCCGAAAGCGACGGACAACCTGAAAGAATCCATCGGCGATGTGAACGCAAAACAGCGAGAAGCAGAGCGATGGATAGAAATCTTTGACAAGCTATCGAAAAAGGTAAACCCGACGGCGGAAGAAACAGCGGCGCTGCAGACAGCGGTCGACAAGCTGAACGAACTGTATCCGGAGCTCGGGATTGCTATTGATAAAGAAACCGGAAAATGGAACCTGAACACGCAGGAGATCCGGAACAACATAAAAGCGCTGTCGGCACGATACCAGGCGGAAGCGTACTATGCGGCGGCAAGCGACACGCTGAAGGAAATCGCTCAGATCGAAGCAGAAACGCGCGAGCTGCGCCAGAACACGAAAGCGATCGGTAACGCAATCGAAAACAGAAAAGGCGTTATCAGAGTACTGCAGGAAGAGCAGCGGGAACTGATCCACCTGCGGACGGAATATAACGCAGGCAAGATATCGCAGGAAGACTTGACGTCGGCACTGTCCAAGTTCGGATTAAAGACGGCGGCCGAGATCATGCCTAAAGTCGGCGAGCTAACCGTTGCGATCAAAAAGCATACGGACGAAGTCGAAAACATGCAGGCCCAGTACGACGCGGGAAAAGAGACGCTTGACGTTGCGGACGCAAAAATCAAGCAGTTGAACGGCGACGTCGAGTGGCTGTTCAAGCAGGGCGCGTCGTGGGAATCGAAAGCGTACGCGATCGGCAAGCAGCTGCCCGCGGGTCTTGTCAAGGGCATCAAAAGCGGGACCACGGAAGTCGAAAAAGCCGCGGGGCTGATGATGACCAACGCGATCAAGCGCATGAAAGCAGTCGCGCAGATCAGTTCGCCGTCGAAGGTCACGGAAAACCTGATCGGCAAAAATCTCGCGCTCGGCGTGATTAAGGGCTGGGAAGACGTCATGGATCCGGCGAAGCTCGCAAAGGCGTTCACGCTGACGCCGGCCTTCAGCGCTATGACCGCGGGCGGGACGACGAACACGACGAATAACACGACAAACCTCGGCGGTGTGAGCGTGAACGTTTATCCGGCGAGCGGGACGAACATTGACGCACTGACGGACGCCATCATGATAAAAATGCAGCGCGCGGTCAATAAGAGAAAGGCGGTTTTCAGCAATGAGCTTCACCTTCAATAATAAAAACTGCGAGAGCTTCGGGCTGTACGTGGAGAACTACCCGACGCGGCCGACGCCGGAGAAGCTGTACAACACGTATCAAGTCCCGGGACTGTCGGGAAAGATCTTCGTGCCGCAGGGCAGTTACGCGAACGTGATCCAGCCGTACGACGTGTTTGTCAAGGCGGGCACGCCGGGCATGCAAAAAAGGATCGCGGACATCGCGGCATGGCTGCTGACGCCGGACGAGCCGAAAGACCTTACGGACACGTACGACACGACGGCGCTACGGAAAGCGGTCTTTCTGGGCGGGAACGACTGGGCGAACAGCTTGAACAAGTTCGGGCGGTGCACGCTGAACTTCGACTGCGGCCCGCAGCGATACGATCGGATCCCGCAGACGCAGACGGGCGAATATACCGCCGGGGCAACGGGCGGATTCATCATCGGGACCGGACTGCCGAAAGGCGACGGATACATCGACGACATCATCCCGCTGATCGAGATATGGGCGTCGGCGTGGACAATTCCGTCCGGGGAAGCGCTGCATATAACGATCACAAATCCGATCACGAGCGAGGTCACGACGCTCGTGCTGACCTGCACAGCGACAAACACGGACCGAAAAATCGTGATCGACCTGCTGCGCGGGATCATTTACGTCCAGCATAAAACGACAACGGCCGTAGAAGACGTGCTGACGTATTACAGCGTCACCATGACGGGAACGCTGAAGCGCCGGTTCACGTATCAGTGCGACGTCGACCTGCAGTCGGAGCTCGTGGACATCAAATATCTTGCGGATCCGCGGTGGTACCGGCTATGAAGATATTCGAAGCGACTGAACGAGACTTTACCGGATACGGGCTCGGCCCGCTGCCGGACGCGCTGTCGGCGGAGATCACGGACGAGCTGAACGGCGAGTTCACGTTATCGGTAGTCTATCCGGAGCAGGGCTTCAATGCAGACAAGCTCGCGACCGGAAACATCATCTTCACGCAGGCGCGGCCGAGCGACACGGTAGGCGAGCCGTTCCGGATCCGAGAGACAGAGAACAGGATCGATAAAACGATCAAGGTCACGGCGGAACACATTTCCTACGATATGAACTATATCGTATTCAATGGGCAGATCAATCAGTCTGTGACTGGAATCGAAAACGCCTGCCACGCGCTGAACGACTACCGGACGAGCAACGGCATACTGCGTATCTGGTACGACGGAATCGACAACACGCTGCCGACGGTCTTTAACATCAGCCAGATCCGCATGCTGTCGGAAGCGTTCGCGTCAGGCGAGGGCTCTCTGCTCGCGACATTCGGCGGGGACGCGAGATACCAGTACCGGCCGGATCTGCAGCGCGAGCTCGTATA
>CAMYWS010000063.1 GCA_947302865.1 uncultured Clostridia bacterium | reverse complement strand
TCGCCCTTCGGCTCCAGCGTGAACCAGGAATAGAACGTGGATACGCCGTAAACCTGCTCAAGCGATACACCGAGGCCTTCGGCGACCATCGTCTGCACCTCGATCGGCAGGTAGCCGTAAATCTCCTGCGCCTTCTGGAGCACAGGCATCATTGCATCGCTCTGGCCTTTGTGCTGTGCAATGATCTCTTTCAGTTTTGCTTCCTGTTCGGGCGTGCCCCGGAACGGGATCTCTGTGATTTTGTTCGTCATACATCCTCCTTAAAAGATGAGATTATTGACCATCGAATATTATAGCATACACTTTCCGCAATTTCCATACATTTTTGCAACATCTTTTTCTATATTTTTGTTTGAAAAAACCGTGAATTGCGGTTTCTTCATGAAAATTCCGCAAAAATTTAGCAAAAAATATGTTCTGCATACTTTTCTTTTTCGGAGAAATCGTGTATGATAGGGTTACATCAAGGAATATCCTGTCAACAGGTATATTAGGAAGGGGAATCGTGATGGCAAAGAAATTCAAATTCAAACCCACTCCTGCCGGTATCATGTTTTTAGCGGCGATCGGCGTTCTGTTGATCGCGATCATCATTCTGACGATCGTGGGCGTATCCCGCTGCAAGAAGGATCCCGACCGTGCAAACGATCCGAGCGCATCGGCAAGCGAAGCGCCCGTTGAAAGCGCGGAGCCGTCCCCGGAGCCGGTCGAGTCGACCGAACCGACGGAGGATCCCGACGCTACGATCGATCCCGACGCAACGATCGATCCCGATGCGACGCCCGATTCCGACGCGACGCCCGAAGCAGGCGATTCGAGCATGCCGCCCATTGTGATCACGACGCCCGGCTCGGCGACGTCCTCTCTCGAACCCGGCGCGACGCCGACCGCGACGCCGAACCCGTATTATACGACGCCGACCAGCACCATGAAAAAGAACGCCCAGAAAGGCTACGTGAGCGCGGACAGCGTCAGAATGCGCAAAGGCCCCGGCACGAAGTTTGATATCGTCACCGAAAAGATTGCAAAGAACACGGCCGTCACGCTCTACGTCGAGCAGGAGGGCTGGTGGTTCTTAAAGTGCGGCGATAAGTACGGCTATATCAAGGGCGACTATATCGCAAAGGGTACCGCGCCTGCGACCGCGGCGGCGGGCGAGCAGACCGGCAAGGTCATCGTTTCAAAGATCGCGCTCCGCAAGAGCGCGGACAGCAAGTCCGAGTGCATCAAGGAATACGAAAACGGCGAGGTCGTTACGATCATGAGCTCTGCGAAGGACAGCAGCGGCAAGACCTGGTACTACGTTAAGACCAGCGACGGCAAGAAGGGCTACATGTACGCCGAATACATCAAGGTCAACAAGAAATAACGTCAGGACACAAAAGACCCGCGAACGATCGCGGGTCTTTTTTTTGCGGATTCAGAATCCTCTGTTTTTAAGATCGTGGACAAGCTCGACGTAGAAGTCCGTGATATCGCGGACGCCCTCCCCCGTCTTTCGAGAAAACGCCGTGCGTCGCATGTCGATCTCGTCCAGGTGTGAGACCCCGCGGCGCGTGTTGCCGGAAAGCAGGATGCAGCGTTCGCCCCACGTCGCGGATTCCACGGAGACGAGTCCGTCATTCGGTCCCTCGATGCGGTTCAGCACGAAGCACGCCGTGGACAGGTTGATATCGGAGAACGGATGCTTCATCACGCCTGCGACGCTCTGATAAAACACGCCTTTCACGTCCGGGTTTTCCGCATTGAACCGCTCCATATGTGAAACGGCAAACTCCTCGCAGACGCGCTGAAAATCGGGCTTCTGATCACCGACCAACCGGATCCAGTTGTTGACCGCGAACGCCGCGATCGAGAAGAACGCGCGCGGAGCGCGGAGGAACTTTGTAAACGTCTTCGAGCCGCGGTGCGGCGTACCGATCGCGGTAATGCTTGCGATCTTCCCGCCGTATCCGAGCGAGGACGCCGCCATGCGCGCCTCGAGGCCGCCCTTGCTGTGCGCGATGATATTGATCTTTTCCGCACCGGTCTCCGACAGGATCGCGTCGATCCGTTCGCACAGCGCGTGCGCGTTTGTTTCCGTGCTTGCCCAGCAATCCTGCTCACCGAAATACACCGTCGCGCCGTGCGAGCGCAGCACGTTCGGGATCCTGCCCCAGTACACGGGGATCTTCAGATCCCGGAATCCCGCGCCGTGCACCAGAAGGATCGGATATTTCGTTTTACAGACCGTTTTTTCGATGGTTTCATTCATTGCGCTCATTCATCCGGATCGACAACGGAGATGTTCTTCGATTCGACCCGCACCGTGACGTCCTCGTACGGCATCGTGAACGCGAAGTACAGAAAATCGCTGTCCGGTCCGTCCACCTGCTGTATCTTCTCATCGTTCACATAAACGTCCGTGATCATGTCGAAGACGAGCCCGACTTTCAAAAGGACCGTTTCGCCGGGGTACGCCGATTCGATCTTGTCGATCACGCCATAGCCGTCGTACGTGATCCGAAACGGCATCATCATCATGTCGCTTCCTCCGAGCGAATAGGAAACCGTGACGTCGTGCGCGGGCATAATAAAGGAATAAACGAGGTACTCATAGCCGTCGAGCTTCGGCGAAAGCCGTTCGCCGTCCGCGGTGACCGTCGGCGACGCGTCCATGACGATGTACGTTTTCAGCCGCACCTCCTCACCTTCCGCATAGCGTTCCTTAAGATCGACGAACATTCCGTTCTCGACGATGACGCGATAAGTCGGCTTCTTTTCACAGGCAAGCGGCAGAAGGAACATCAGCAGAGCAAGAACGATCGCGACAGATTTTTTTGCGCGCATGACATCCTCCTTATAAATCGGACAGCCGTCCGAGCGACTCGGGATCCTTCTTCGGCTCCCTGAGATGAATGATCTCCGCGTCCGGCGCGACCGCGTGGATCTGCTGCTCTGCCTTCTTTGCTTCGCCGCTGCCGGAATACAGGATAAACGCGGTCTTTTTGCCTGAAAGATCGGTCTCCCTGAGCACCGTGTTGACCGGGCACGAAAGCCGCCCGTTCCAAACAGGCGAGCCGATCACAACTGTATCGTAAGCCGAAACGTCGGCGTCATATGCTTTCAGCGGCTCGCAGTATTTCCGTCCCGCGTTGAAGCCGCATTGCAGGATCTGAAAGAAGAACTTTTTCGGCGGCTGTTTTGCCGTTTCGACCTTTCTGACGTCGAATCCCCTCTCTTTCAGGTTTTGCGCGACGGCGTCGCCGTTTCCGGAGAGCGAATAGTAAATGAAGAGTTTGGACATGGCACACGTCTCCTTATTAATTGAATATGAAGCGCATCTCGACCGGATTGTGGTCGGACATCGCAAAGTTCGTGTCGATGACGTCCGCAGAAAGGACCGTCACGTTGTCGGTCACCATAAAGCCGTCAATGGTCAGTGTATACTGTCCCTCGTAATACGGACCGTCCGCGTTGCGGCAGCTCGGCACCGGATTCTCCGCATTGATCGGCGCGACCAGGGAGATATTCGTACCTTCGAACATACTCTCCGGAATGGGCTGCGCCCAGGTGTATTCGGTATCGGGTTTGCCGAAGTAGGCCGAAGAATCACCTAAGACATCCTTATTGAAATCACCGCCCGCGATGCAGTAACTGCCCTTTTCGTATTCGCCCTGCATATCCGCAAGCAGCAGTTCAAGCTGTTCCGTCGCGATCATGCCGTCGGAGGTATATGCGGACAGATGCAGATTATAGAGCACGAGCTCTGCGCCGTTTGAAAGCGTGATCCGCTGCTTGCTGTAACAGCGGTCCAGGTCCAGGAACTTTGTAAAGCCCGATTCGATCGGCAGCTCCACGCGCTCCGCAGAATCGAACGGCGCCTCTGAAAACGTCATCAGACCCGACTTTGCGATGCCGAACGGCTGCGTGATCGGATAGCACAAAAACGGCGAATCGTAGTTCTGTGCAAAGGTATTCGTCATCCAGTCGATCGCTTCGGTCAGATACGGGCGTTCGTCAAAGCCGTAGCTTCTGGTCGATCCGATGTCGACCTCCTGCACGAGCAGCAGGTCCGCATCCTGATTCTTCAGAAAATCGGCAATGTTCCTGAGGTTCTTGTCCAGCCGTGCCTTCGACCATGCTCTTGCGCGGTCGCCGCCGTCCATGAAGAATCCGAAATCGGGTTCGTACGCGCCGAATCCGATGTTATAGGAAACGATGCGATACTCCGTGCCGATCTCCATCGTACCGGTCGCGGTTCCTGCGGGCGTGATGGGCTGATCGCCGATGCGATGGAAGCTGATGAGCACGTACGCAACGTAAGAAACAAGCAGCAGGATCAGCGCAAGCAGGATGATGCCGATCGTTTTCAGAATTCTTTTTCCGGTCTTTCCCTTTTTCGTCTTTTCCATCGTACATACTCCGTTTCTGCTTTACCTGTTGAAATTGGTTTCATAGATGCGCGCGGCGAGCGCGGGCGTTCCGAAGTCCACGACGATCCAGCCGTTCAGCGGATCGGAAAGCGTCAGAAGCTCTGTGTTGAGCGTCTTCGCGATCCCGTACGGATGACCGACCGTAGACGATCCCTTTGTGGAAAGGAAATGGATCGAAAGAAAGGTCTCCCCCGTCTGTCCCGCCGCAAGCCCCTTTTTGAACGCAGCGAGCTTATCCGGCGCGTCGTACTCGTATCGGTCCTGCACGATCAGCGTATACTTGCCGTTTTTATGCACCGCCGCGTTCGGCGACACGTCGTCGTGCCCGTTCTGCGTCTGCCAGAAGCACGGAAGTCCGAGCGTCGGAACGGGCATGGATTTATCCTCATAGTGGCGTGTCAGAACGATCTTGCCGCGCGCTTCGCCGACGGTCGGGATCGCGTCGGAAAGCAGCCATGCATCCGGATTCTTTTCGATGTATGCCGACAGCAGCGCTTCGAACTGTTCGGGCGTTTCGCTTCCGTACTCCTGCTTGACCGCAAAGACGATCGTCTCGGTCGGATGCGCTGTCAAAAACGCATAGCAGTCGGCAAGCACGTCGTCCAGATACAGCGTCGCCGCCCAGGGCCAGCCGGACTTCGTACAGACGGTAAAGCCGTGCATCAGGCGGAACTGTTCGCCGCTTGGGCCGAGTCGGATATCCAGATACCGGAAACCGGTGTCGAGCTGTTCTGCGATCGAAAGTGCCTGACAGCGCGTGATGAACGCAAGCTGCACATTCTGCGTCGCGCTGTCGTGCGTGCCGGGCAGAACGACTTCGGACAGCGACATGTCGTCCGAAAGTGCTTCCATCCAGTCCGCAGCCCCCGCGACCGGCGTTCGGTCGACGGTTTCACATGCGGGAACGACATACATCAGAGTTCCGAACGCAAGCACGATCAGAAGCGGCACGATCCACAGAAGATGCAGAAGCTTCTTTGCTCTGCCGGTCTTTTTCTTTTCCATGAGGGCATCCTCCGCAACATATTTATACAGATAAATTGTAACATAATGAAGTATTCTCTGCAACAAAAATCTCGACTCGTTTCCTCTGCTCCGGAAAATTCATTTTCTTTTTTTCGCGGATTTCTTGCATCGGATTATATGCCATGATATAATATAGTGATTTTATATGTGGAGGTATGGCTTTGCGCATCTTAGGGATCGACCCCGGTTACGCGATCATGGGCTACGGCGTCATCGAAAAGAACGGTCAGTCGATCGTTCCGCTTGATTTCGGCGTTGTGGAAACGGACAAGAACCTGCCGTTTCCCGAACGGCTCGAAAGACTGTATCTCGGCACGCGGCAGCTTTGCGAACTGTACCGCCCGGACATGGCGGCTTTTGAAGAGCTGTTCTTCTACCACAACATCACGACGGCGATCTCCGTCGGCTCCGGACGCGGCGTTTCGATCCTCAGTGTGCAGCAATGCGGCGTTCCGATGTACGAATTCACGCCGATGGAGATCAAGCAATCCGTCTGCGGCAACGGACACGCTGACAAAAAGCAGGTCCAACAGATGATCCGCGTGCTCCTCGGTCTAAGGACCGAGCCGAAGCCTGACGACGCGGCGGACGCGCTCGCGGCGGCACTGTGTCTGGCGTTTCACGCAGGACCCGCGCAGGAAGAATACCGGATCAAATAGGAGAAAACCATGTACGCTTATATCAAAGGAATCGTGGACGAAACGGGCGCGGACCGCGCCGTCATCGAAGCGGCAGGCGTGGGCTATGAGCTCATGTGCAGCACGATGACGCTGAAAACGCTGATCGTCGGAAAGCAGGCAAAGCTGTATACGCATCTGCATCTGGCCGAGGGCGTGCAGGCACTTTACGGCTTTGCCGATACCGAGGAACGCGATATGTTCCGAAAGCTTCTGAACGTCTCGCGCATCGGACCGAAGGTCGCGCTTTCCGTGCTGTCCTCGATGACGCCTTCGGACGTACGTGCGGCGATCGTGACTGACAATCCCGCGGCGTTCGACCGGGTCGCCGGCATGGGCAGAAAGACCGCGCAGCGCGTGATCCTCGAGCTCGGCGAATCGATCCGGCAGGAAAACGTCGGCGCGGCGACGGTCAAGGCGGCAGATGCAAAGCCGTCTCTTCCGAGTCTGCAGAGCGAAGCGGTCGCGGCGCTCACGTCGCTCGGATACGACGGACTGACCG
>CAMYWS010000062.1 GCA_947302865.1 uncultured Clostridia bacterium | reverse complement strand
GAAACCGAGCTTACTGAGCGCGATCAGCTGTTTCTGCCGGGTCCGAACGACGAACAGATCCTTTGTTTCGGTCAGCAGACCGAATGCCGGGTAATCAAGCTGTGTTACGGCATTTGACGCCATGTTGTGAAACTCGACCTTGTCGTCGTAAAAGGCGGCGCGTACTTCGATCCGGTTCCTTCTGTACGTCTCTCTGATCCGCCGCGTCTCCCGTTTTGCGAACGTTCGCGGCGCAAGGATCTCGTGCACGATCACATACGCCCAAACCGCGGATGCTGCAACGCTGATCCAGAAAAGGCGCTGCGTATAGGCGGGCACATTCGCCTCTTCCGCCCACCGGAGCAGGTAGACAAACCAGTAAACGATTATCCCCAGCATAACGGTGCCGATCGAAAAGATCACCAGCCGCCGGACAAAGGTCAGTTTCAGAAACAGCTGACGCGCCGTTTCCTCGTTCGGCGAAAAAATGTTCGTAAAGATCGGTTTGCGCTCGTTTTCTTCCATGATACTACTCCTTCATTCGTCGGTCATTTTGCCAAACAGCCCGCAAAGATGCAGTAAAATCTCCACGTTCTTTTCCATCGACGGGATCGGCACATACTCGAACCGCCCGTGCGCGTTCTCATAGCCCGCGGAAAGATTCGGACTCGGCAAGCCGCGTTCCGAAAGCGCCGATCCGTCCGTGCCGCCGCGGAACGGCTCCGTTTTCGGTTCGAGCCCTGCCATGCGGATCGCCTGCGTCAGATTGTCGATGAGATACGGGCAGGGGTCGATGAACTCCTTCATGTTGCGGTAGGACTGCTTGATCGAAAGCGTGATGCGGTCTTCACCGTATGCGGCTTTCAGTGCGTCCGCGCATTTTTCAAGATACGCCTCGCGGTGCTCAAACTGCGTGCGGTCGTGGTCGCGGATGATCAGCACGACCTTTGCGTGTTCGACGTCCGCGTTGACCGCGATCACGTGGAAAAAGCCCTCGCGCCACGCCGTATACCGCGGTTTTTCAAAGCGCGGCAGCATTGCAAGAAACTCGCCCGCGACGTCCGCGGCGTTGACCATAATGCCCTTTGCGGTCGCGGGATGCACACTTAGACCCTTCACCGTAAGCGTCGCTTCGGAGGCGTTGAAGGTCTCGTCCATGTAATAGCCGAGGTGGTCGCCGTCAATCGTATAGGCGACCTTCGCGCCGAAGCGGTCGAAATCGAGATCCTTCGCAAGTCCCCCGACCTCCTCGTCCGGTGTGAACGCGAGTGAGACCGGTCCGTGTAAGATTCCCGGATGCGAAAGGATGTGTTCGGCAAACGTCATGACCGACGCGATCGCCGCCTTGTCGTCACCGCCCAAAAGCGTCGTGCCGTCGGTGAGGATGAGGTCCTGCCCGACATAGTTCAGGAGGTTCGGAAACTCCTTCGGTGACATGACAATATCCTTCTCCGCGTTCAGAAGGATATCGCCGCCGTCATAGTTTTCAAGCACCCACGGATGTACGTTCGCGCCGGGCGCGTCGGGCGCGGTGTCCATGTGCGTGACGAGCCCGAACGGCTTTCCGCCGCCCTCCGGCGCGGTCGGCGGGATCTTTCCGTAGACCACGCACGCGGTCTCGTCGAGGAAAACCTCGCTCGCTCCGATCGAAATCAATTCGTCTCTGAGCATCCGGGCAAGGTCGAACTGCTTTCCGGTCGTCGGCGTGTTTTTGCCGTAATGATCGGACTGCGTGTCGACCTTTGCGTAGCGGATCAGCCGTTCTCTGACCTTTTCATAAAACTGCGTTCGTTCGTACATGGCGTTTCCTCCGTTTTCTGCGCTGCGACCAGTATAGCACATTCCTTCGCGCCTGACAATTCCGATTGTTTTCGACTTCTTCCATAAGACGATCGGCACGGGCAGAATCTGTCGCGGCAATCAAAAAGGGACCCTTGCGGATCCCGGAACGGCGCTGTTTCCTAAAATGCGTCTTCCAGCGTGAACGTCTCTACCGACGTATTCAGGAAATAATTGTAATCGTCGAAGACCGGAGAATAGCTTGTGAACGAGATCGTCCGCGACAGCGGATCGAACGTCACCAGCATGCAGTAGCCCGAGGTCCTCCGATCTGTCTCATCCTGCAGATTGAACATGACGGTCGTAAGCGTCCTTCCGTCCTCAAAGGCGGTTTCCTGCCGCGCCACGCCGCTTCGATGCCCGCAAAGCACCAGACGGATATTTGCGTGTTTTGAAATAACGTTATTTCTGAGCGGAATATACCTTTCCAGAATGTATCCGTCTCTGTCCAGATACGCGTGTGTGATGATCACAACGGAATACTCGCTGTATGCGTCCAGAACGGAATTGAGCCATTCGTCCCGTTCCCCCGTGTTCTCTCCGAAATTCCATCCTATCCCAAGAAGCAGGATGTTCTGTTCTTCCAAAAACCGGTACCAGCACTCTCCGTCGTGATAAAGCTGCGCCTCTTCACGCACGTCGCAAAGATCGTATCTGAAATACTGCTCATAACCGCGCTTTACGACCGTGCCCTCGCCGACCCCGACGCCGAGATCGTGATTTCCGCAAACGCAGTAGAACGGGATCACGCCGCGCAGCGGTTCAAGAGAATCGCGGATCTTTTCCCATTCCGCGTCCTGCCCGTTGTTTTCGACAAGATCGCCGGTCTGTACGACAGCGACGATATTCAGGTTTTCCCTTTCCCGAAGCGCATACGAAACGATGGCTTTCAGGCCGTCATCGCGTTCCCATGCGTAGTTCTGTGTATCCGAGACCCACAGGAATGTGAACGGCGTCGGTTCCGGCGTGGGCGTCGGCTCCGGCGTCGGCTCGGGTGTCGGCTCCGGCGTCGGTTCGGGTGTCGGAACGTCCGTCGGCAGCACGGTCGGCTCCGCTTCCGAAACCAAGGCGGTCTCCGAAAGCGTCATCCTGCACGCTGCGAAGCAAAGCAGCAACAAAACAGCACCGATATATGCCGATCCTGCGCAAACGATTCATTTCCCTGCCCCCGATTGTTTCTGTATACCGCCGATCAACAAGACGAAGCCGGCCGGATCCCGTTTCCTTATATTATTTCAAGGACAACAGACCTGCAGAGTCGGAGTCTGTCACCCCATTCTTCTGAATTGCAGACAGATGATCTTCGGTTATAACCCTTGACGGGCTGTCTGTCATTCCGAAGTTCCGCTCGTAAAGAGCTTTCGCATCACAAAATACCGCTCGTGCTCCCGCCAGCCGCTTCCGGTATCCCCGTCGCAGTGCGCCTCGCAGCGGCAGTTGGGCAGCGCCGCGGCGATCTCATTCTCCTGCTCCGCAGTGACGCTGTTGCGCCAATACCACAGGCGCTCCAGATTCTTGAGCCCGTAAATCGGGCTGAAATCCGAAACCTTGTTCGTGCACAGGTTCAGGTCCAGCAGGTTCTCCAGCTCCGCGAAGGGGGAAACGTCCGTGATCGTGTTCATAAAGAACTCCACGTAGACGAGTTCCTTCAACTGCGCCACCACGCTGATATCCGTGAGGAAATTATCCGCGATGATCAGGTACTGCATATGCGGACAGTTTGCCAGCACGGAGATATCGTCGATGTTATTGTGACCCAGGTCCAGCGCGATCAGGTCCGTGCAATACCGCAGCACCTGAATGTCCTCCGTGGTCAGCCGGTAGGTGGAACGCTTGCTGGCAACCACATCCGGAGGGTCCACTTTGGAAATATGCTTGGCGCGGTTAAAGGTTGAAAACGCTTCCGCATCCGTGCGCAGCTTGTGCGGTCCCATCTTCACGGTCCACACAATGCGCGTATCGGGATATTCCCGGTTGAGCGCGTCCAGCTGTTCATTGTTGAGCCCGCAGTCGGAAAGCACCAGTTTTCCCAGGTCATGCATATAGCGCATGACCTCCTCTATCTCGGCCGGGTCGCTCACCTGCGTGCCGCTCAAGTCCAGTTCCTCCGTTCCCGTGGTCTCCCATGGATGATCCAGAAAGGTCAGCGTACAGGCAAACACGGTCGTCGGGTATGCTTCGATCAGCGTCTTTGCCTCTTCCTCCGTATAATTTGCCTCGTGCAGATCCACCTTTTCCAACTGCGGAAGCAGGGCAAGCGCCTCTTCCAGTTCGGAAACGCCCGCATCGGCGGGTACCGTCAGTTCCCGCGCCGTTCTGTCCACGCTGCCGCTGCCCAGAGGGACCGCATAGTCAAATTCCGTCTCCGGGTATGTCTCCAGCAGCTTCAGCAGCGTTTCCGCATCCCACGTACAGCCCTTCAGGTCCGCTTCCCGCAGATCGTCAAACGCCGCAAGGGCCTGCACGGTTTCGTCGGTCAGCGTCCCCGTAAGGGTAACGGCCGTCGTGTGATTGGGGATCTGCTGTCCGTTCACGGATACCAGATAGGTCATGGCGATCCGGGGATAGGACGCCTGCAGGGCGGCTGCCTCCTCCGCCGTCAGGCTGCAGCCTGTCGCGTCCAATGCCGTGAGGGCGGGCAGGTACGAAAGCTTTTCCGCAAGGTCCGCGGCACTCGCCCCCGAAACGGACGCCGTATCCGCATCGGAACGGATCGCCGCATCCCCCAAAGGAACGGTATACACAATGGTACAATCGGGCATTTTTTCCCGCAGCGCAAGGATCTCCGCAAAGCAGTCGCTTCCCGAAAGGTCCGCGCTTTCCAGCTTTTCCAGCGCGGGAAGGGCCGCCGCTTCTTCCGCCGAAAGGACGGCGGTCAGACTCGACGTGTCATGATCGACCGTGACGCCGCCTACAGACGCCGTAAACAGGATGGTACAGTCCGGCAGCGCCTGCTTCAATACCATGATCTGTTCAAGCGGTATGTGCGTTCCCGTCAGGTCCAGTCTTTCCAGCGCCGTGTATGCCGCAAGGTATGTCACGTCCTGCACGTCGGCGTCCTTCAGGGACAGTTCCCGGACGTCTTCGATGTCCTGCAAATCGGAAACATTCGAACCGCTCTCCTCATTGTGCGGAAGCGTCTGCCCGCCGCAAGCGGTGTTAAGCAGAAGAAAAACCGCCGCGAATACCGCAAGCAGAACGCCGCAGACCGCCGCGGAAAGTTTTCGGCGATCGCGGTCTTTGCCGGACGTTTTCCATATGATTTTTTCAGTCCCCTTCTCCGGCTCCGTCCGCTTTTCCATGTCGTTTTCAGGCTCCTTTCCCATTCGTCATGATCCTTCCGCGTCGTGTACAATCCCCGCGCCGGTCGCTGTCCTTCCGCTTCAGCGCGTCGGTTCTCTCGGTCGGCCTATGACCAAAACCTGTCAACAGGCTGTTCCATATAATGCTTGCAGGCAACGCCCCCGTCGCCTGCAAGGAAAACACATTGCAAGAACCCGCGCGCCGCAGGTTCCCCGTTCACTGCCGTGCAGGCAGCGGTCTCCCTTGCCTGCAAGCGTAAAAGGGCACGATATGCACCCGCGTGCTGTCCGGTCTCTGTTCGCCGACGCATTCTCCGGTCCGTTTATCGATGATACTGCTGCTGCCGTCCGTTTTCGCGAACGGGCCGGACTCAAACACCCAGTTCAGGGCAAGCGCGATCTGGATATTCCAGTATTTCCACTGATGACGCCCCTCATATAAACTGAAATACGGCTTTTCCGTATACGGCGAAAGCTTCGCGTAGGATTTTCGCGCCGCGGGACGGCACGGCACGTTGTCATTCGTTCCGATGCAGACGAAAAGGTGCTTCAGATGAAACCCTTCCAACGGATCCATGCTGACCGTGGGAGACATGATGATCGCATTGGCCACGTACGCATTATAGTAGACGGCGAAATAGGTTGCCATCCTGCCGCCGTTGGACATCCCGCCGACGATAATGTGTTCTCTGGCAAGCTGCAGGTCCTTGCTTTTTCCGCTTACCGCATACGTACTGTAGTGATCGGCTGCATAGCTCAGAGCATACAGGATGCGTCCGCTGATGATCTGAAAATCGCTGCCGTCCTGTATGCCGACAACGATAAAATCGGCGGGAACGGTTTCATAGATGTCGCTGACCAGCACGCCGTAGTGTTCGGTGTCAGTCACCTCGGTCACATTTTTGTTTTCGCCGCTGCCCTGCAAAAAAACGAAGATATTATACTTTTTCCGGGGGGTATAATCCAAAGGGGTCCATATGCTTATGAGCGGTTCGCCTTCGACGACCACCACGTCGTTGCGTACGGCGGACGTTACCCCTGCCGCAGTCGGATTTCCCTCGCTGCTTCTGACAAACCCGGCGATACCGGAATTTTTCTCAAAAGCATGATCCGAAGCGATCCGTACGCCTGCTTCCGGCTGCTCTTGCTCCGCTAAAACGACCGACGGAAACAACAAGAACAGCACGATCACGATACTGAGCAGTTTCTTCATGCGGACCTCCCGAAAACAGACCTTCAGCGGCGCCGGCTTCTGCGATCCGAAGACGCCTGCATATAGATCACGGACATTTTTGCATAAACGCAGTATAGCATAAACCCGCGCAAATGAAAAGGGCAAATTTGAGATGAATGATCATATAGAGGATTTAATAACGGCGGACACTGCCGCGTCGGACAGGCGCATCGGTCCTGTGCGCGAGCTTGTCGCTCAGGAAAAGTCCCGAAAACGAGGTGTTGAGGGACTGCCTGACACGTTGCGGCACTGCTTTCGTGTAATCGGTCATAGGATGCAGTGCCGGCGACGAGGCGGGTCAAGCCCCCCTCGTATGCGAACGACGTTCGAA
>CAMYWS010000061.1 GCA_947302865.1 uncultured Clostridia bacterium | reverse complement strand
ATATCAGCGATCGGGGTGCATGTCAATGCAAACGGAAGGACATTTTGGGCAAACATGAAGATATCAAGAGAAATTTCATGATTTTAAGACGATGCTGAGAGAGATCTCCCATACGAAGCAATAACGATTATTGACAGGTCAGGACAGGCTTGACCTGTCAATTCATTTTCAGGCCCCGAATTACTCAGCAAGAGTTGACTTTTTGCTCAATATCGGCTATAATACGATTGCATACGATAATAGCCGGAGGATGCTTCTATGGGTTATATTAAAAGATCATTGGAAAAGAAGTTACTGCAGGTGAGCAGTGAATATAGCTGCCTGCTCCTGGTTGGACCGCGTCAGGTCGGAAAGACGACCATGCTGGAGCACCTGATGGAAGGCACACCGCGAACAAAGGTTACGCTGGATGATGTCGAAGAGCGTAAACTTGCCAAGACCGATCCCGCGCTGTTTCTGGAGCTGCATCCTGCGCCGGTGCTCATTGACGAAGTACAGTATGCGCCGGAACTGTTTTCCTATATCAAGATCAAGGTGGACAACGGTGCGGTTCCAGGGTCCTATTGGCTGACCGGTTCACAGTCGTTCCGCTTGATGGAGCTGGCGCAGGAATCCTTGGCGGGGAGAACGGCGATTCTTCACATGTCTGCGTTATCTCAGAGTGAGCTTTACGGCGACGGTGAAACTTCACCGCTGTCTTTAGAGCTTGCTGCACTTCAAAAGCGCAAGGAGCATCTCGCTCCTGCAAATGTTCTGGAGATGTACGAGCGCATCTGGAACGGTGCAATGCCCGGGCACAGAAGCGGAAAGTTCACGGATCGGGACGTTTTCTATAGCTCCTATATTCAAAGCTACATTGATCGGGATGTCTCCGACATGATTCCCGGTGTAGATAAGCTTCTCTATGCCGACTTCATCCGTGCCGCCGCTTGCCGTGCCGGTCAAATGCTGAATATCCACGACATTGCTGCAGACGTCGGCGTCAGCGACGACACGGCGAAGCGTTGGCTTCAGGTTATGGAGAAATCTGAGGTGATCTTTTTCCTCCGTCCGTTCTCCAACAATCTGCTGAAGCGGACGATTAAGACTCCGAAGATGTATTTCTTTGATACGGGGCTTGTTGCCTATCTCACTCGTTATTCCAGCCCCGAGATCCTCATGAATGGAGCAATCAACGGGGCCATTCTGGAGAACTACACGGTTGCCGAGATCATCAAGACCTATCACAACAGCGCAAAGGATTGCCTTCTGCATTACTATCGCGACAAGGACGCCAATGAGATCGATCTTGTGATTGAGAGCGACGGGGAGCTGCATCCACTTGAAATCAAGAAAACAGCCAATCCGGGAACGGATTTGGTCGGCGCCTTTCAGATCCTCGATAAGGCTTCCGTTCCTCGCGGCGTCGGAGCTATTCTGTGTATGCGTCAAGAGCTTTCTGCCATTGACCGCAAGGCATTTGTTGTTCCGATTTGGATGATCTGAGTACTCACCTCCGACGCCCGCGCAGTGCATCGAGGCAATCCGCGCGCTTGAACAATAGTAATCCGAAAGCCGGTTCTCCCGTTTTTTGCGGTGCGGAGCAAAGTTAAAGACTTGTTAAGAATTGATGTGCTTTAATGATGCCGTAAAATAAACCGCATGTACAAAAAGAGGTAACGGATATGATCTGGCGCGTTCTGAAAAAAGACCTGACCCGAAAAAGAGTGTTGAACTGCATCACTCTGCTGTTCATCATCATGTGTTCCATGTTTGCATCGGCAAGCGCAAACAACGTCGCCGCCGTAACGCGCGGCATCGATTCCTATTTTGATCTGGCACAGGTTCCTGACGCTGTCGTATATATCAAGGGGGAGACCGATGCGCTGACTGAGATCCGTGCGCTTCCCTCTGTCCGCGAGGTGCAGGAAGATACGCATCTCTGCGTATTCGGCTCAAAGTATTTCCGTTTTCAAGGCAAAGCGCTCGACAACTTCATCAACCCCGCGTACATTTACCCCGAGAAGGACCTGCCGTTCCACTGCTTCGATGAAGAAAACCGCGTCATCGAACAGGTTCCCGCGGGCTGCTTCTACGCAACGTCACCCTTTATAAACGACACCGATATCCGGGAAGGCGACGAGGTCACGCTCGAAGTCGGCGATACAAAGCTTACGCTGAAATACCTGGGACTCTTTAAGGGCGCTCTGTTCAATTCCGCCGGCGGTTTTGCGCCACCCCGGCTACTCATTCCTTCCGCCGATTACGATACGCTGGACCGTGAGCCGATGCTTCATCTCTATGACAAACTGTCGGGCAAAAACTACTCCGTGAGAACCGCGGATCCCGCAGAGCTGATTTCCTACGCGGACAGTCATGAAAACATATCGGTCTGGACAAAAAACGATTACCGAACCAGTTTCATTTATGATATGATCACCGCCTACATCATGATGGCGATCAGCATCCTTCTGATGATTACGGCGTTTGTGGTACTGCGCTTTGCGATCGGGTTCACGATCAGCGAGGAGTTCCGCGAGATCGGCGTGATGAAGGCGGTCGGCATCGACAACGGCAGCATTCGGAGACTGTATATTGTCAAGTATCTCGCGATCGCTGCAATCGGCGCCGCAATCGGGTTTTTCTGCTCGATTCCGCTCGGAAACCTGATGTTGAAAACCGCCGTCAAAAACATGGTCCTTTCCGGCACAAACAGCAAGGTTATCGGGCTTTTGAGCTCCGCTGCCGTGGTCGTCATCATCCTGTTGTTCTGTTACACCTGCACGCGCAGAGTACGGAAGCTTTCGCCGATCGACGCCGTCCGAAACGGTCAGACCGGCGAGCGGTTCGGAAGGAAGAGCATTCTCCGTCTGGGCCATTCCAGGCTCCCCTCCACGGTGTTCCTTGCGGCAAACGACATTCTGTCCTCTCCGAAGCAATTCGGGATCATCACGGCTGTGTTCACGCTCTGCGTGCTGCTGATGATCGTCCTGTCCTGCGCAGCCGTCACGCTGAAAAGCGAAAAGCTCCTGCCCCTGGTCGGCATTCCTTCCGGTGAAGTTCATGTTCTGGACGCCGAAACACTTGAAAAAGCATTTGCAAAAAGCGACGGCTATCTGGATGTCATCTCGGATACGGAAACGCTGCTGAAAGAAAACGGAATCCCGGGCGCCTGCTCGCTCACGATCAGTGCGGAAGTCGAGCTCTTTCGCGGCGATCGGAAAACGGCTACCCGTGTCAACGCCGTCAAGGGACATACGGAAGGCGCCATCGAAGCCTACAAGGGAAGCACGCCGCAAAAAGAGGATGAGATCATGCTGACGAAGAGCGTGATGAAAGCCCTCGGCGCGCAGATCGGAGACCGCATCACCGCGCAGATCGGCAGCAGGCAATGCGAATTTATGGTTACGGGAGAGCTCAATTTCTTCACTAGCGGCGCTTTCCTGTATCGCGATTTTGATTTCCGGGATCAGCGGATCACCGGAAGTATGGGGCTGCAGATTCACTTTGACGGCAATCCCGACGAGGAAACGATCCGCAGCAACATCGAAACGCTCAAGGAGCTGCTGGAAAGCAATAAGGTCTATACCTCCTCGGAAGTGAGCGCCCAGTTAATCGGAATCTCCGATACGCTCAACGCGATCAAACAGCTGATGATGCTGCTTACGGTGATTGTTACCGCGATGATCGTAATCTTGATGGAGCGTTCGCTTATCACGAAAGAAAAAGCGGAAATCGCCTTCATGAAGGCGTCGGGCATCTCCGATGGTGCCATCATTCTGCAGCACACGCTTCGGTTCGTTCTGACGGCGCTGCTCGCCTGTCTGATTGCAGCGGTGATCGGCATCCCGGTCAGCAATGCGATCGTGTCATGGATTTGCGGCATGCCGAACGTAGGCGACGTGACAAGCATCACCTGCGACTTCGATCCCGTTGAAGTCTTTGTGCTCTGCCCTGCGATTCTGCTCGGCGTAACGGCGGCCGGAACCTTTCTGACATCGCTCTATACCAGGAAAATCAAAGCAAACGATGCCGCTTCCATCGAATAACAGGGAGGAATCCAACATGAATACGGTTTTACAAACAAACGGACTTTGCAAGACATATATCGTCAACAAGAGACAGATCAATGTTTTGAAGAACATCGACCTGACCGTGCGGGACGGCGAAATGGTCGCCGTCATGGGCCCGTCCGGCTCCGGCAAGAGCACGCTGCTCTACTGCGTTTCGGGCATGGACCGCGTTACCTCCGGCGAGGTCATCTTCAACGGGAAATCCACCACGGCGCTCTCCGCCCGGGAAATGGCAAAGCTGCGGCTCGATGAAATGGGCTTCATCTTTCAGCAGATGTACATGATGAAAAATCTCTCGCTGCTCGACAACATCATTCTGCCTGCGGTCAAGTCCAAGAAGCGCCGCGAGAGCAGAAAAGAGATGGAAGCGCGCGGCAGAGCGCTGATGCGCCGACTCGGCATCGACGACGTAGGCGCCAACGACATCAACGAGGTGTCGGGCGGTCAGTTACAGCGTGCCTGCATCTGCCGCAGCGTCATCAACGCGCCGAAAATGGTCTTTGCCGACGAGCCGACCGGTGCGCTCAACCGTGCCAATTCCGACGAGGTCATGGACGTGCTGCTCGCGCTGAATCACGAGGGGACCACCATCATGTGTGTCACACACGATCCCAAGGTCGCCGCAAAGTGCAGCCGCGTGCTGTACCTTATGGACGGATGCATCGTCGGAGAAAAGGAAATGGGCGAATTTGACGGCACTGAAAAGGAACTGCGCGATCGCGAGCGCGCGCTGAACAACTGGCTGATGGAGCAGGGCTGGTAAAACGGCAGGAAACCCTCACAGAGGGACGTCCGCCCCAAATGCAAAGCCTTCTTTTGCTTTATCGCAGAGTATATGAAAAAAAGACCAGAGGTGATGGTATGGTTGACATTCTGATTGTGGAAGACGATTCGGAGCTTGCGGCGCTTATGACGGACTTCCTGCGCGCCGAGGGCTATTGCGTTTCCGCCGTGACGAGCGGCGAGCGTGCCGTTGCGCTGTATGAAAAATACGGCGCGAGATTGGTCGTGCTTGACGTCAATCTGCCGGACGTCAGTGGATTTGCGGTTTGTTCCAAGCTTCGCGAATATGCGGATATGCCGATTCTAATCATCAGCGCGCGGACGGGCAAAGCGGATAAACTAAGCGGCTTAACACTCGGTGCGGACGACTATATTGAGAAGCCGTTCGATGTGGATGTGTTTCTCGCAAAGATTAAGGGAATCTTTAAGCGGCGCTATCAGAGAAGCTGCATTTCGGCGAACGGCGTGACGCTGAATCTCGAAAACCGGACCGCGATTATCGACGGCAAGCCGGCGGATCTGCCAGCAAAGGAATTCGACCTGCTGACGCTGCTGATTGAGAACCAGGGAAAGACGCTGAAGAAGGAATACCTGTTCCACGCAATCTGGGGCAGCGACAGCGATTCGGAACTGCAGACGCTTCATGTGCACATCAATCGCCTTCGGCAGAAGCTCGGCGACGATCCCAAAAACGCCAAGCGCCTTCTGACCGTATGGGGCGTGGGGTATCGATTCGTATGAAAGCATTCCGAACCTTGTGTGTCATCGTCGTCTCCGTGTTTCTGCTGCTGGCGGCGCTTTTGAATGTTCTGCTGATCCGAACGAACCGATACAACGACGGCATCTACCGCGTGGAGGCAAAGCGCCTTATGGATACGATCGCAGAAACGGGCCGCTACGATCTGTCCGACTATCCGCATCTCACGGGCGTCTTTGCCGAGGAGGAAACACTGTTTCATTCGGATGCGCACTACCTGATCACGGAAGCAAACGGAACGCTTTACCGCGTGGAATACGCCGTCGATAACGAAATGCGTGCGCTTGTTCCGGTCAACTGCACGCTTGCCCTGTGCTTTCTGATTCTGATCGGTCTGCTTCTTTATATCCGCAGGCACATCATTCTTCCGTTCAACCGGATGCGCAGCGTTCCGCAGGAGCTTGCAAAGGGCAACCTTGCCGTTGAGCTTCCGGAGGAAAGAAGCCGCTACTTCGGCTCTTTCACTTGGGGCGTCAACCTCTTGCGCGAAAGCATCGAGGACAGCCGAAAGAAGGAGATCACGATGCAGCGCGACAAAAAGCGCCTTCTCCTTTCCCTCTCACATGACATCAGAACGCCTCTGTCCGCCATCAAAATGAATGCGTCGGCGCTCGCCAAAGGCTTATATACGGACGAGGAAAAGCGGCACGCTGCACTGGAGAGTATCCAAGTCCGCGCCGATGAGATCAAGTATTTTATCGATGAAATCATCACGACCGCCGGCAAAGATTTTTGGGATTTCGAGGTGACGCAGGGCGAAGCGTTTTTAAGCGCCGTCATTTTGAAAATACAGGCAAGATATGCGCCTTCGCTCTCCGTGTCGGGAACCGAGCTTGCCATCGGGGAATACCGGGACTGTCTGCTGTCATGCGATCCGGACCGACTGTGCGAATGCCTGCAAAACATGATGGAAAACGCAATCAAGTACGGCGACGGTCGATGCATTTCCATGGAATTCGACCGAATGGACGGTTGCGAGCTGATCACCGTTTCTAACACGGGCTGTACGCTCGAAACAAAGGAGCTGCCGCTGATTTTCGATAGTTTTCATCGCGGAAGCAATGCCGGCAGTACCCCGGGCAATGGACTGGGATTGTTTATCTGCAAACGACTGATGTCACGGATGGGCGGCGACGTTTACGCGGATATCCGCAACGGGGCCTTCCGCATCACGCTGGTGGTAAAGCTTGTGTAAACAAGCAATGCAACCAAGAAGTTTTCCAGGAGATCACAAAAGGCT
>CAMYWS010000060.1 GCA_947302865.1 uncultured Clostridia bacterium | reverse complement strand
TCGCCTTCGGTGAACCCGCATCTGCGGCAAGTTTTCGGCTCGGTGCAGGTCGCGTTCGTCCAATCATGTCCGAGCGGCTCGCCTTCGGTGAACCCGCATCTGCGGCAAGTTTTCGGCTCGGTGCAGGTCGCGTTCGTCCAATCATGTCCGAGCGGCTCGCCTTCGGTGAACCCGCATCTGCGGCAAGTTTTCGGCTCGGTGCAGGTCGCGTCCGTCCAATCGTGTCCGAGCGCTTCGCCTTCGGTTTGCCCGCAGTCGCGACAGATCTTCGGCTCGGTGCAGGTCGCGTCCGACCATGTATGTTCGTGCGGTCGGCATCCGAACAGAAGAAGGAGGATCAGGGATCCGATCAGCAGTTTTTTCTTCATACGCTCACCGCCTGTCCGAAAGCCGATCTGCGATCGGAGCGACCGACGCATCATCGTGATGCAGGCGCCGCTGCGTTCCGAATGCGTCGATATAGGTTTCGCCGTCGAGCAGCAGATCGGAGACCGTCACGAATGAATACCCCTGTTCCGCATAATAGGGGAGAAGGACGTTCAGCGCGTTCAGCGTGAACTTCCCGTATACGTGCATCAGAACGATCCCGCCGTTGTGCAGCGAACGTTTTACACGGTTTATGACGCCGTCTTCCGATACATAGCTGAACCCGTCGCCGGAATCGATCGACCAAAGGATCACCTCCGCGCCGAACCCGTGCGCCACGGCACGGTCGGCAAAGACCGAAACGCCGGACGGGGGACGGTACTGCACCGTGGTATTGCCGTTGACCTCGCGAAGGAGCCGATCGGTTTTGGAAAGACTCATAAAGATCTGTTTATCGGACGAGACCTTCATATCGAGATGTTCATAGGAGTGGCTTGCGATCTCATGCCCGCGCGCAACGATCTCCCTGCTGACTTCCGGATTGTTTTCGGCATAGCGCCCGATGACAAAGAACGTGGCTTTCGCGTCGTACTGTTCCAGAAGATCGAGGATCTCAAGCGTGTGCGAAGAGGCGTTTGCGGCGTCGAATGTTATAGCCAGCACACGCCGGTCGGTTGCAACCTGCCGGATCCCGTAATTCTGTTTCTCATCACAGAAAAGCTGTGCCTCGCATAGAACAGAATTGCCGTCGTCGCAGAACAGCTGCAGCACGGAATGTTTCGGAAGATCCCGCGTGACCGTGAAACGGAAGGAAACGGAGCCGTCCTTTCCGCGGACGCGGTTACGTCCGAGCTCGACTCCCTCTGCGGTTTTCAGGATCCATTCGTGTTCGCTTTCGGAGCGGACCGAAGCGATTACTTTGGCATCCGAGCCATACCGGAATATATATGCCGGTTCCTGAAAGGAAGCCGTCGGCGCTGTCTCCGCAAGAGATAGGAGAGGACACAGCATCAGGAATGCCGTCGTCAGCAAAACACAGATGAAACGCTTTCCGAACCTCATGAGATTCCCTCCGGAGGAACCGTTTCCGAATCGGAACGGTTCTCATATGGTTTTACAGCATTTTATCATAATCGGCATCAAAAGGAAAGGGGCAGTTTCGTGAACATACTGACAAAAAGAGGCATTCCGGCAAAACCGCGTTCGGTTGACAAAAGGACGATTCTATAATACAATATCCTATTATTTGTTGTACATCTTTTGACGGAAAGGAGCATAAAGCGCATGAAGAAATCGATGCAGAGGATCATCATTCTCGTATCGGTGATCGCGGCAGTCGCGCTGTTCGTGCTGTTCCTCTCCGACATTCTCATCCCGTACATCCGCCTTGAGATCGCAAACGACGTCGAAGGCGCAAAGGAGCTGCTCGTCGACAAGGGCGTGCTCGGTTTTTTGTCCGTCGTGCTTGTCGAAGCGCTGCAGATGGTCGTCGTTTTTATTCCGGCGGAGTTCATTCAGATCTCGTCGGGGCTCAGCTATCCGTTTTATATCGCGCTTCTTTTATGCGATCTCGGCGCGTGTCTCGGCGCGACGATCATCTACGTGCTGGTCACGGCGTTCCGGTTTTCGAGCGAGGCGTACGAAAAGAACGAAAAAAGGATCGAAAAGCTTGCCGCAAGGGTCAAAAAGGACCGCGGCACGCAGCTTCTGCTGTATCTGCTGTTCATCATGCCGCTGATCCCGTTCGGCGCGATCTGCTACTACGGCAGCTACAGCAAGATGAAATACCGCCGTTATATCTTCACCGTCGCGACGGGCGTCATCCCGTCGATCGTCACGTCCAACCTCATGGGCATGGCGGCGCGGTATTTCATCAGCAACGATCTTCCGCTGTGGCTTCTGATCCTCATCATCATCGCTCTTGCGGGCGTTCTGCTCGTCATTCTGTTCCTGTTTCTCAACAAGGTCTTTCTCCGGCAGAACGCGGGCACGCCGGATTCGGTGTACCTCACCGGCTTTTTTGCCGTGCTGCATCGGTTCTGCCGTCCGCGGCAGAAGCTGCACGTCGACGACGCGAAGATCCGGGAACTTCCGGCGCCGTATATCGCGCTCTGCAACCATGAGTCGTTCTTCGACATGTACTATACGAACCGTCTGTTTCAGAATGCCAAGGCGAGCCCGTCGTACGTCGTGAACAAGCATTATATTGCGGGTCCGCTGATTCGAAGAATCGCGGCAAAAGCGGGCGTGATCCCGAAAAAACTGTTCACGCCCGATCTGTCCGTGCCGGTGCAGATCATGCGCATGCTCAAAAAAGGCTATCCGGTCATCATCTTTCCGGAGGCGCGGCTGTCGGTCGACGGACGCAGTTATCCGATCGTCGACAAAAGCGCGGCGTTCTATCGGCGATTGAAGACCGATCTCGTGCTTGTGAAGATCCGCGGCTCGTACTTTGCAAAGCCCAAATGGCGCAAAAAATTCTTCCGTTCGGATATTTATGTTTCCGCAGAACGCGTCATCACCAAAGACGAGATCGCCGCCATGACCGACGACGCGCTGAACCGGCTGATCGAAGAATCGCTCGCGTACGATGAGTCCGCCGACCCGGTCAACACGTACAGGCAAAAGAGCAAGGCGAAAGGTCTCGAAAACATCCTGTACCGCTGCGCTGACTGCGGCGCGCTCTATACCACGCAGGGCATCGGGAACGAGCTTGTCTGTTCCGCCTGCGGAAAAACGCACCGGCTGAACGAACGGTATCTGTTTGACGGCGAGCCGGGCTCCATCGGCGCGTACTATGAAAAGATCAAAGAGCTTGAAAAAGCGGAGCTTACGGATCTGCATCTCGAAACAGACGTCGATACCGTGATCTTCCGCGATACCGGCAGATACAGGACCAAAGAGAAGGGGCGCTGCACGCTTACAAAAGAGGGCTTTTCCTATCGTTCTGCAAGCGTCGGCTTTACGGTCGGCTTCGACGCGCTGCCCGCGCTGCCGTTCTCCGTCGCCGCGGAGTTCGAGACGTATTATAACGGAGACCAGTACTATTTCTATCCGACCGAAAACCGTCGGCAGGTCGTGCGATGGGCATTGATCGTCGACCTCATCAAGGAGATGCGCGATGGAGAACCAAAAGAATAAAACGCTGATCAACCTGTCAACCAAGACCTTTATCGAGGTCGTGATCCTGCTGTTCGTGCTGATGCTCGCCGCGGTCGTACTGACCTACGTGATCCCGAAGGGCGGGTTCGGTACGCTCCCGGACGGCACGACGGACTTTTCCGCGTACCGACCCGTCGAAGGCGCAAAGGGGATTCCCGTCTGGAAGGGGCTCCTTGCGCCGATCCTCGTGTTCGGTTCCGCAAACGGACTGACGCTCATCATGCTGTCGCTGTTCCTCGTCACGGTCTTTGCGGCATTTCAGGTGATGAACGACGTCGGCGGTATCCGCGCATTGGTCGGCGCGGTCGCAAAACGGTTTCAAAAGCGGCGCGCGCTTCTCCTCTGCATGATCGCACTGGTCTTCATGGCGTTCGGGGCGTTCCTCGGTCTTTTTGAGGAGATGCTTTCCATGCTGCCGATCGTCACGGCGCTGTGCGTGCTGATCGGCTACGACTCGTTCACGGGCTTTCTCGTGTGCATCATCGCCTGCGGCTTCGGCTTTGCAAGCGCGATCACAAACCCGTTCACGGTGCTGCTGGCAAGCGAGATCATCGGCGCGAACCCGATGGAGCACATCTGGTACCGCATCGTCATCTTTGCGGTCATGTACGCGCTGCTGCTGGGCTTTGTGTTCCTGCACGTGAGAAAGCTCAAAAAGGACCCGCAGGCAAGCCTGACGCTTGCGCACGACGAAGGGCTTCGCGCCGCGGGCAAGGCGGATGACGCAAACGCGCCCGCGCCCCGGGACGAAAAGCGCATCCGGCTTACCTACGTCGTGTTCCTGCTCGTCTGCCTCGGACTGATTGTTGCCTGCTCGGCGGTCTCCGCGCTTCGCGACTATACCGTGGTCGTGCTGATCGCGTACTTCCTGATTTTCGGGCTTCTGGCGGGCTTCGTGTCCGCGAAGGCGGCAAGACCGGTTCTCTTAAGCTTCTTAAAAGGCGTCGTCAGCACGCTGCCGACCATCGTATTCATTGCGCTCGCGTCGTCGGTGAAGTACATCTTCGACGAGGGCGGGATCATGCCGACGATCGTGCACTCGATCAACACGCTCGTTTCGGGTCACAGCCCGTTTATCGTTGCGCTCGTGCTTTACGCGATCATCCTTGTGCTTGAGTTCTTCATTTCGTCCTCGACCGCAAAGGCGATCCTCGTCATGGGCATGCTCGCGGTGGTGTCCGTGCCGCTTTCCAAACAGATGCTGGTGCTCATCTACACCTTTGCGGACGGCTATACGAACGTGCTGTTCCCGACGTCGCCGGTGCTGCTGATCTCGCTTTCGATGATCGGCGTCGATTACTTCAGGTGGGTCAAAAAGAGCGTTCCGCTGTTTGTTCTGAACCTTGCGCTCGTCGTCGGGTTCATCGCCCTCGGCATCACGCTCGGTTATTGATATTTCGCGAAAGCCCGTCCGGTCAACTTGACAGCGGACGGGCTTTTTTGTATCATAAAGAAAAGACATTAAGAGGGGTAATTATGCTGGCATCTCATGTACAGTCCGGCGGTTGGACGCTCGCGTTCAACGACCGGCAGATCCTTTCCCATTCGCCCGAACATCCCTTCATCACGGCGATCCGTCGCGAAAAAACGTATGAAACCGACCGTGGGACCGTCAAGGAGACTGTGACGGAGGTCGAGCGCGTCCCGCTGACCGATGTTTCGGAAAACGGCAATACCGTCGTGCTGTCCGCAAACGGGCACAGCGTTTCCGTGACCGTGACCGAACGGGTGGACGGCGTAAAGCTTACGTTCTCCGGCGAAGCGGGCCGGGCGTATGAATTCCGCCTTCCCGCTACGGAAGGCGAAGCGGTGTTCGGCGGCGGCGAGCAGTATCGCAAAACGAACCTGCGCGGCGAAACGGTCGTCAATTTTGTCTCCGAGCACATCAAGGCAAAGACGGTCATTGAAAAAGCGCTTCTGCCGCGGTTTCTGTACCGCGAAAAGCCGCATTCGGCGATCGGCAGCTACGCGCCGATGCCGGTCTTCGTGACGGACAGGGGGCGAATGATCCGCTTCGATACCGCGTCCGACGGCAAATCGCACTTCGGCGACGACGCGTACACCTTCGTGTTCGACGCCTGCCCGAAAGCCATGACAGTCACGTTCGGCGAAAGCTTCGACGCGCTGCTTCGCTCGTATGCCGAAACCGTACCGAACCGGCAGTATCTGCCCGACTGGTGCTTCGACGGCATGATCCTCGGCATTCAGGGCGGCACGCAGACGATCCTCGAAAAGACCTTCAGGATGCTCGACGCGGGCGCAAAAGTGTGCGGCGTATGGAGCCAGGACTGGTCCGGCGAAAACCGCACCGTCATGGGCAAGCAGGTCTGGTGGAACTGGGAGGTCGACGACAAGCTTTATCCCGATCTGAAAGGCGCGATCCGGAAGCTCAATGCGCGCGGCGTGCGCTTTCTTGCGTACATCAATCCGTACCTTGTCAAGGACAGCCGGCTGTATAACGAGTGCAAAGAAAAGGGCTACCTGATCACGCATAAAGACGGCAGCGTTTATCACATCAAGTCCACGACCTTCGACGCGGGCATGCTCGACCTCACGAATCCCGAAGCGGTGCGGTTCACAAAGGACGTGCTGATCAAAAAGAACATGCTCGATCTCGGCGTGTCCGGCTGGATGGCGGACTTCGGCGAGTATCTGCCGGTGGACTGCGTGCTGCATGACGGCGACCCGAAAAGCTTACACAACCTCTGGCCGGTGCTTTGGGCAAAGCTCAACCGCGAGGCGGTTGAGGAGTACGGCAGAGACGACGTCATGTTCTTCATGCGCTCGGGCTACGTCGGGGTCCAGACCTACGCGCCGGTGCTGTGGAACGGCGATCAGCATACCGACACCACAAAGGATTACGGCATGCCGTGCGTCATGCCCGCAAGCTTCTCTCTGGGCTTCTCGGGCGTGCCGATGATCCACTGCGACGTCGGCGGGTTCTTCTCCTTCGGCAAGATGAAGCGGAACGAGGAACTGTTCACGCGCTGGATGGAAATGTGCGCGTTCTCGCTGCTGATGCGCAGTCACGAATCGATCCGTCCTTGGGCGAACGCGCAGTTCGACGCCGAGAAGGTCAAAGCGCATACGGTGCGGCTCACGAACATTCACGTTGCATTGAAACCGTACATCAGGCATTGCGAAGAACTGGCAAAGGCGGGTCTTCCCGCCATGCGTCCCGATTTCTATGACGCGATGGATTACGGCGCAAGCCGTGACATGTACAGCTATTTCCTCGGCGAAGACCTCTTCGTCTGTCCGGTGATCGAACGGCACGCAAAGACGCGGAAAGTGCATCTCCCGCAGGGCGAGTGGAT
>CAMYWS010000059.1 GCA_947302865.1 uncultured Clostridia bacterium | reverse complement strand
TGCGTTCCGAGCAGGATCGGAAGATGGGTTTTTGCGAATTCAACCAGATCCGTCGCCGTGAAGAGCGGACGATAAGTAAAACACGTTATAGAAAAGCGGTTATTATTCCTGATCCCGATCAATCCAAGCGCGCCTTGAAGAATTCGGGGAACTTCCCGAAACGATATACCCACGCGCTGTTTCTTACAGGTTTTGCTTGACAAGCAGGGTGATAAACCGTATAGTTATTTCACGATGTGAAATATTTTTGAGGTGAACGATATGGAAGAGAAACGGTATGACCGGGACGCCGTGCAGCGCATGCGGACGATCATGCAGAGGATCCGAAACTGTCCCGCAAACAAGGACGCCATGGATCTGTCCGTCGGCGAGAAGGGGCTGTTAAGCTGCCTGTCCTTCCGGAAGGACGGTGCGACGGCAGGCGAACTGAAGCAAATGACCGGCATCGGCGCGAGCGGCGTCACGAATCTGATGAACGCTCTGGAACGAAAAGGACTGATCCGGCGGGAGATGAATCCGAAGGACCGGCGGAGCGTGATCGTGACCATTTCCGAATCCGGGCAGACGCTGATCCGAAATCAACAGGAAAAAATCCTTTCCTTTACGCAGGAGCTTTTGTTCCGGATGGGAGAAAAAGACACGGAGGAACTTCTGCGGATCCTGGAGAAAATGAGCAGGATCAGTGAAGAACTGTATGCGGAAAGGTCGGAAGCGGAACATGATTAAAGTTTTTCGATACATGAAAAAACGCGATGCGCTGTACGCACTGCTTTGCCTGCTGCTTGTCGCGGGGCAGGTGTGGTTTGATCTGACCATGCCGGACTTTATGAGCGACATCACGACGCTGATCCTGACGCCGGGCAGCGCCATGAGAGACATCTGGATCGCCGGAGCAAAGATGCTCGGCTGCGCGCTGGGCAGCACGGCGCTTGCGGTGATCGTCGGCTTTTTTGCCGCAAAACTCGCGTCGAACTTCAGCGCGACCGTTCGGGAAAAGGTCTTTTACCGGGTGACGGATTACGGTGAAAACGAGATCAAGAAGTTTTCCACCGCAAGTCTGATCACCAGAACCACGAATGATATCACGCAGATCCAGATGCTGATCGCAATTGGTCTGCAGGTCATGATCAAAGCGCCGATCATGGCGGTATGGGCGGTACTGAAGATCGTCGGCAAAAGTCGGGAGCTTTCGCTGGTGACAGCGCTTGCCGTCGTCCTGATCATGGCGGTCATCGGCGTTCTTATGGCGCTGGTCATTCCGAAGTTCCGTATCGTACAGAAGCAGATCGACGATGTGAACCGCGTTTCGCGCGAGAACCTGACCGGGCTGCGCATCGTGCGCGCGTTCAACGCGGAGCCGTATCAGGAGGATAAGTTTGAAACGGCAAACACTGCGCTGATGCGCACGCAGCTCTATACTTCGCGAAGGCTTGCGATTCTGATGCCGTTCATTTCCATGATCATGAGCGGTCTGTCTCTGGCAATCTACTGGCTCGGCGCGGCGCTGGTCAACAACATTGCCGCCACCGGACAGGAAGCGATTCTTGCGCGCGTCGATCTGTTCAGCGAAGTCGTTGTGTTCTCATCCTACGCGATGTACGTGGTCATGTCGTTCATGATGCTCGTCATGATTTTCATGATGCTGCCGCGCGCGCAGGTTTCCGCCGCGCGTATTCAGGAAGTGATCGAAACGGAACCGTCGGTTCGGGAAGGCGCAGGCGCGGAGGCTTCGAGCCGAGGCACGCTCGAGTTCAGAAACGTCTCCTTCCGGTATCCGGATGCGTCGGAGGATTGTCTCAAAAACGTTTCCTTTACGGCGCGGTCCGGCGAAACTGTCGCCCTGATCGGCGCGACCGGCAGCGGCAAGACCACGCTCGTTTCGCTCGCCGCACGCCTGTATGACGCGACCGCGGGCGAGATTCTTCTGGACGGGCAGGACATCCGCGCATATACGTTTGCGGAGCTCTATGAAAAGGTCGGTTATATCGCGCAGAAAGCCGTGCTCTTTTCCGGTACGGTCATGGAAAACCTGACTTTCGGCGACGCCGGGCGTCCTGAAACGCAGGAGGAACTGAACGCCGCGCTTGAGATCGCGCAGGCGAAGGACTTTGTTGACGGGCTTCCGAAAGGAATACAGAGCGAGATTGCGCAGGGCGGCGCGAATCTGTCCGGCGGACAGAAGCAGCGGCTGACGATCGCCCGGACGCTCGCAAGAAAGCCGGAGATCCTGATTTTCGACGATTCCTTTTCCGCACTCGATTACCGAACCGACGCCGCGCTCCGGAAGCGGCTCAGAACCGATCTTGCCGGTACGACCTGTCTCATTGTGGCGCAGCGGATCGGAACGGTCAGGCATGCGGATCGCATCGTCGTGATCGACGACGGATCCGTTGTCGGAATCGGAACGCACGAAACGCTTTTGAAGCAGTGCGGCGTTTACCGGGAGATCGCGCTGTCGCAGCTTTCGCCGGAAGAGTTGGAGGTGGGCTGACATGGAAAGAAGAAGAGGACCGCACGGCGGACCCGGACGGATCGCCGAAAAGCCGCATGATCTCCAAAAAACCATGGCGAACCTGCTTGCATACTGCAGCAGAGATCTGCTTGTCGTTGCGATTTCCCTGCTTTTTGCCGCGGGCGGCGCAATTCTGATCATCATCGGACCGAACCAGATCAGCAGAATCACCGATCTCATCAAGGACGGGATCATGACGGGCATCGATCTGAACGGTATCGCCCGTGTCGGGATTCTGCTCATCATCCTGTACGGCAGCGGCGCGCTTCTGAGCTTTTTGCAGCATTACCTGATGGCGGGCTTCAACCAGCGTTTGTCCCGCCGGATGCGCAGGGATATCGTGGCAAAGATCAATCGGCTGAAGCTCAGTTATTTCAATTTCCACGAGTACGGCGACGTGCTGTCCCGCATCACGAACGACGTGGATACCGTCAGCTCGTCTCTGTCCAATTCGCTGGCGACCGTGGTATCCTCCGCCGCACAGTTTATCGGCTGCCTCGTCATGATGATCGTCACCAACTGGATCATGGCGGGAACCTCCGTGCTGTCCACGGTCTTTGCCTTTATCCTGATGACGCTGATCGTTCGGAAATCGCAGAAGCATTTCGTGGCGCGGCAGAGAAACCTCGGAAACCTCAACGGTTATATTGAGGAGATGTACGCCGGACACAGCGTCATCCGCACCTCAAACGCGGATGAAGGCGTCAAAGCCGAGTTCGGCCGTTTGAACGCCGAGGTGAAGAAGTCCAATTTCATGTCTCAGTTTCTGGGCGGACTGATGATGCCGCTGATGACGTTCATCGGCAATTTCGGATTCGTTGCGGTCTGCGTCGTCGGCGCGACGCTCGCGATGCATGATATCATCAGCTTCGGCGTGATCACGGCGTTCATGATCTATGTGCGCCTGTTCCAGAGTCCCGTGCAGCAGATCGGTCAGGCGATGACGAATATCCAGTCCGCGGCCGCTGCCGCGGAACGCGTGTTCGAGTTTCTGAACGAAGAGGAGCTTGAAGATGAAAGCGAAAAGCAGCCGTGCTCCGGCGCGGTTCGCGGCGAGGTGGAGTTCCGTCATGTGAAGTTTGCCTATCCGGATAAGCCGGACGAAACGATCATCCATGATTTTTCCGCGCATGTGATGCCCGGACAGAAGGTCGCGATCGTCGGACCGACCGGCGCAGGCAAGACGACGCTCGTCAATCTTCTGATGCGCTTCTATGAGGTTTCGGACGGCGACATTCTGATCGACGGCGTCAGCATCCGCGATATGCGCCGCAGCGACGTGCACGAGCGCTTCGGCATGGTTCTGCAGGACACCTGGCTGTTTGAAGGCACCGTGCGGGAGAATCTGATCTACAACACGCAGAACGTGACCGACGAGCAAATGAAACGCGCGGCGAAAGCGTGCGGCGTGCACACGTTCATTAAGGCGCTGCCGCAGGGCTACGATACCGTGCTGTCAGACAACACTGCCGTTTCCGCAGGACAGAAGCAGCTGATGACGATCGCGCGCGCCATGATCCAGAACAGCCCCATGCTGATTCTCGACGAGGCGACGTCTTCGGTCGACACCCGTACTGAGCTTCTGACGCAGCAGGCGATGGACCGGCTGACCGAAAGCCGCACAAGCTTCGTGATCGCGCACCGTCTTTCCACGATCCGCAACGCGGATATCATCTTCGTTCTCAGGGACGGCGATATCGTTGAGCAGGGCAGCCACGAAGATCTGATGAAACAGGGCGGTTTCTATGCGGAGCTGTACAACAGCCAGTTTGAAAGGGCGGCATAAAACGGGGGGACGAACGGGTATGCAGTACAGAAAAGATAAAAAAGGGAATCTGCTGTCGGTGCTGGGATTCGGCTGCATGCGGTTCCCGCAAAAGGGCAGAAGCATCGACCCGGAAGAGACCGAGCGGGAGATCATGGAGGCGTTTCACGCGGGCGTGAACTATTTCGATACCGCGTATATCTACGGCGGAAGCGAAGCGGCGCTCGGCGAGATCGTCGAACGCAACGGCATCCGTGAAAAGATCAACATCGCCACAAAACTTCCGCAGTACCTTGTCGGAAGCAGGGCGGCGCTGGACCGGTATTTTAACGAGCAGCTTGCACGGCTTCGCACCGATCGCGTCGACTACTATCTCATGCACCATCTGACGAACGTCGCCATGTGGGAAAAGCTCAAATCGGTCGGCGTGATCGAATGGATCGAAGAAAAAAAGCGAAGCGGCGCGATCCGGCAGATCGGCTTTTCATATCACGGCAATACCGGACGGGTTTTTGCGTATTCTGAACGATTATGACTGGGATATGTGCCAGATCCAGTATAACTATTTCGACGAGTACGCGCAGGCCGGCGTCGACGGGCTGAAGGCGGCGGCGCGGAAAGGGATCCCCGTCGTCATCATGGAACCGCTGCGCGGCGGAAAGCTCGTCAATATGCTGCCCGCGCGGGCAAAGGAGATCATGCGGGACAGCGGGCGCGACTGGTCGCCCGCCGAATGGAGCTTCCGCTGGCTGTATAACTAGCCGGAGGTGACGGTCGTGCTTTCCGGCATGAATTCGCTTGATATGGTGCGCGAGAACTGCCGCACCGCGGACAGCGCAGGCACCGGTACATTCACGCAGGCGGTTTTCGACGCGCTGAAGCGCGTGACCGGGGCGATCCGCGCATCGGACAAAGTCGGCTGCACCGGCTGCCGTTACTGTATGCCGTGCCCGAAGGGCGTGGATATTCCCGGAACGTTCCGCTGCTATAACGCAATGTTTATTGAATCCCCGTCCGAGGGACGGATGCAGTTTGCCCAGACTGTGGGGCTGACGCGGGAACCGGCGTTCGCGTCGCAATGCGTCCGATGCGGCAAATGTGAAAAACACTGTCCGCAGGGCATCCCGATCCGCGAAAAACTGAAGGAGGCGGACAAAGCGCTGCGGCCGCTGCCGTATAAGATCGGCATCAACATCGTGCGCAGATTTATGTTCCGTAAGACCAAAAGAAAGAACAAACCTGAAAGGAGAACAATATGACCGCATCGGAATGCATCAAAAAACGCCGCAGCGTCCGTACCTTTGACGGAACCGCACTGCGGGAGGAAGACGCGGAGAAGATCACCGCGTTTGCCGAAAAACTGGAGAACCCGTACGACATTTCGATCCGATGGAAACTGCTCGACGCGAAAAAGCACGGACTGAAAAGTCCGGTCATCGTCGGCACGGACGTCTTTATCGCCGGCAAGATGCCGCGCGTGCCGCACGCGGAGGAAGCGTTCGGGTACGCGTTCGAAAAGGTCGTACTGTTCGCCGAGTCTCTCGGCGTCGGCACAACATGGATCGCCGGAACGATGGACCGCGCCGCGTTTGAAAAAGCGATGGCGCTGAACGACGGTGAAGTCATGCCCTGCGTGAGCCCGCTCGGATACCCCGCAAAGAAGATGTCCGTGCGCGAGACCGTGATGCGAAAGGGCATTAAGGCGGATACCCGTTTCCCGTTTGAAACGCTTTTCTTTGAAAACAGTTTCGACACGCCGCTGACGCCCCAAACGGCAGGTCCGCTGTTTTCGGCGCTCGAAGCGGTACGACTTGCGCCGAGCGCGGTGAACAAGCAGCCGTGGCGCGTCGTCGTCTGCGGCGGAAGGGCGCATTTTTACGAAAAACGCAGCAAAGGTTACGTTGCGGAAAACGGCTGGGACATTCAGAAGATCGACCTCGGCATCGCGCTCGCGCACTTTGAACTGGCGGCGGCGGAAAGCGGACTGTCTCCCGCGCTGATCCAGGACGATCCGGGTCTCCGTATGCCCGACGATACCGTTTATATCGCAACGTTTCTTTGCTGACGGACGACGGAAATGCTGACAGTCTGTCATACCGGCTTCGAAGAGATTCCAAAACCCGATCTGCGCGTCGGCAGGAGAAACGCCGACTTCGGGCAGGGCTTTTATCTTTCGGACGACGCGACCTTTGCGCTCCGGTGGGCAAAGGAGCGCGGCGATACGCCCTGCGTGCTGAACACGTACCGGCTCGACCTTAACGATCTTCGCATCAGGCGTCTGTACCGCTGCGGCGCATGGTTTGATTACATCTGCGCAAACCGCGCGGGACGTCCGGACGCGTTTGCGGCGTATGACGCGGTGATCGGACCGATCGCCTGCGACACGCTGTACGACTCGTGGGGCATTCTGACAAGCGGCATGGTCGGGAAAAAACTCGCCGTGGAAGCGTACCGGCTCGGTCCGTATTACCGGCAGATCGTGCTGAAATCGGAGAAGGCGCTTTCCGGGCTTTGCTTTGTTTCGGCGCAGACGATTGCAAAAGAACAGATTGCGCAAAACAGAGCGACTGTAAGGCAGGAGGAACAGGCGTATCAGGA
>CAMYWS010000058.1 GCA_947302865.1 uncultured Clostridia bacterium | reverse complement strand
TTTGCAAGCGACTGCGAGCTCACCAATACGGACAGCCTGCGGTTCCATCTCGCCGCAGGCTTTACGGAAGCGAATAGGATCATCTGTTTTACTAAAAAGCTATAACGGAACAGCGCTCCGCATCGACGGAGCGCTGTTTTATCGCTGCTTATTACGGCGTCGGCTTGGGATCCGTATTAGAAGTCGTGGAAGTCATTTCCTCATAGATCTCGATATGCGTCACGCCCGGCGTGCTTCGGATCTCATCGAGCTTCTCACGCGGCACGCGGATGATGCACATGGTGTCGTTGCTGCTGAGGTAAAGGATATCATCTTCTGCACAAAGGGTTAGACAACGCTCATGGTTTTTCTCTGTAAAATACGCGTCTGCGATCTGCGCCTTCATCTGGATCGCCAATTGGACCTGCGGCGCTAAGCCCCATTCCGTATACATAAAGGCGTTGTACAGCTCCGGATACTGCGCTTTGAACTGCTCGTTGATCGCATCGTCGGCGTCGCCGTCGTAGAAATACACGCAGATCGCGACTTTGTCGTCCTGCGGAGCCGTCGGATCGGGCTCTTCGATGCCCGCATTCGGCGCGGGCGCAAAGAACAGAATATCCTGCGAGGACGAATCGATTTCAACCAGTTCGTTGTACTCGGAATCATACCGCAAAACGCGGTCGTCGAATCGCACGGTATTGCCGTTTTGCGTATAGGGTACAACCCGTTCGGACGGCGCTTTTGCGTCGATGATGCGGACCGTACCGTCGGAACGGAACACCAGATACCGTTCAAGACCGAGGCCGCGCGCATCGCCGCTGCTGCCGTCCGGCGCTTCGACTTCCGCAAGCATCCATGTCGTGCAGAGCGTTGCTTCATCGAGCATGGGCTCCGGATCGGGCTCTTCGGTCGGCGGGCAGGGCGTAGGCTCTTGGGAGGGGAGGGGGATCGAAAGCGTCGGAAGCTGTTTGCAGTCCGTGAGTAGCTCCGGCAGAGCTCCGTTTGCCGAGTTCCAGGACCAGTCCTCGTGCGGCTCGGCGTTTGCTTCGCCGACAGCATAGGACAGATTGCCCCGGAAGTCCAAGCTCTTTGCCGCGGCGTAGTCCGCAGGATCGATTTCGATCAGATACCGCGCAAACCGCGTCGTGCCCCAGAACGTGCGTGAAAGAGCGTATACGCGATAGGAAGAATCGGTTTCCCATGAGTATGCCCAGGGAAGATCGCCCGTTCCGTCCGGACCACCGGAAAGCGCCAGATACAGCGATTCCTGTTCGGCGTCCGACAGCACGCCTGTGTCCTTGATGGAAAGGATCACGACGACGCCTTCCACGGTATAGTGAACCTCAGCGTCGAGCGTGACGCCATCGAGCGAAACTCGCTCGTTATGGAAGCCGTTGTTCTCGTGAATCGAAAGGACGTATTCGCCCGAGAGCGGCACCTCGATGTGCGCGGGGTCTGCGATGTTCAGAAGCGCCTCCGCATCGAAGGTGAACGTGTGTTCGATCGTACCGAGCATCGAGACGGGGTATTCCTCGGTCTCGCCGTTGCTGAGCGCAAAGGTCAGATAGTCCGAGGAGATCGCCGCGGCTTCCCGATCCAGCACAAACAATTTGTTTTTGATCGTCACCTCGCCGGTCGGGGGCAGCGCGGCGGGGAACTGATCGTATACCTGCGGCATCGCGCAGACCTCGGGGATCAGAACGATCCAGTCATTGTCGTCTTCCGAATACGTGATATCGCCGGGCAGCATGTATTCCACAAGCTGCGCGCCGGTATCGGGCGTGTCGAGCCCGGAATCGGCACGGAAGAAGCACAGCGGCATGCCGTACGTCACGTCGGCAAGCGTCAGGAACGGGTTTTCGGCATGATCGCGCTTCGGCACGCGCAGCTCCGTCGTCCAGTTGATCGTGGACGCCGTTGCGGAAAAATCGGACACGCGCACGGTCGTATCTTTGAGCCATTCCCAATCCGCCTCGTGATAGGCGGGCAGGGCGGAAAAGCCCTCCCGCGTCTCTGTAAACTGCTGCGCGGCGTCGATCTCGGAAAGCAGACGGATCTCGGCGCTGTTCGAAAGGACGACCGGTCTCTGCGCCTCGACCGGCGTGCCGCTTTGGACCGGCGTCGCCGGGCGGCTTTCGCGGGTCTTGTCCGAACCCACAAAGACGGCGACCAACGCCGTGAGCGCGAGCAGCGCGGCGACGGCGGGGACACAGACCCAGCGGGGTATGCCGCCCCTGCTTTGCGCGGTCGCCTGCGTGCGCACGGACGCTCTGACCTGTGTTCTGCCGAGCGCGGCGTCGAGCCTGCGCTTCTGTTTGCCGCCGCTTAAGAGATCGCTTTCAAGCGCGTTATGGAAAAATGTTTTTTCATTCATGGTTGTATCCTCGCTGATCGGTTGGTTTCGCAAGCAGACGCCGGACGGCGTTTCTGCCGCGAAAAAGACGGCTTTTCACCGCTTCCTCCGAAAGCTTCATCTCTTTTGCGATCTGGGAAACGGACTGCTCGAAGCCGTAATACAGCACAAAGACGCGGTAGGTATCCTTGGAAAGCGTCTTTGCGGCGTCAAAGACCTGACCCGCCATCACCCGCGCTTCGACCGCGTCCGTAAACGACAGCGGATCGGCTGCGGCATCGTCCTCGAGCGGCGACGTTTCGTGCGCGCCGCGTTCGGCGTAGTTTCGGATGATCTCGCGCTTCAGCATCTTCAGAAGAAAGAGCTGCGGGGCGAGAATGTCGGCGTGCCCGCACGATTCGATGCGCCGGTAAAAGTCGATAAAGACGTTCTGCAGCGCGTCCTCGGCGTCGAGCGGATCGCTTAAATGCACGATCGCGTAGCGCAGCAGCGGATGGTAGGTCTTTTCGTAGATTCTGTCAAAGTAATCCTGTTGCATAAGCGTGAGCCCTTTTTGTAAGTCCTTACACCACAAAAGAGGGACGTTTGCAAAGCGAGGTTGCGTTTTTCTTTTATCATAACGGAAAGATGTGTCGGAATTGTCAAAAACCGGTAAAGAAACGGGGAAAAAGAACGGAAGTGCTTCCGCGGCGCGGCGTTTCGTCTGTGAGGCAATGCAAACGGGACGTCCGGATGGGACGTCCCGCCGTTTACCACGCGCCATAGATCGTAAACGTGTCCTTCGAAGCGTCCTTGTAATAGTTGTAGTCGTTCAGGTACGGGGAGTAGGTCGTGATCGCGATGTTGCGGGTGGAGGTATTGAACATCAGGATGCGGGCGTAACCGAGCCCGTATTTTTTGTCGTCCTGGAAGTTGTACATCATGGCGTTGACCACGTGTCCGTCCGGGTATTTCCGCGACCAGCGCGCGGAACCGTCGTTGTGCCCGCACAGCACGAGCCGCACGGAGGGCGAATTTCTGAGGATCGCCTTTTCGACACGCTTGCCGTTCGTGGAAAGCGATCCGTCGTCGTTCAGGAAGCTGTGCACGAGCAGCACGGCGGGAAGCTCCTGATACGCAGCGATGCGCGCGTTCAGCCAGTCGGCGTAGGCGGCGTCGTTCTGCCAGCCGATCCCGCAGAGCAGGATGCCCTGTTCCCACATCGGCAGGACCCAGCAGCGGCGGTCGTCGGAAAACTCCATTGCTTCCGGCGCGCTGCAGAAATCATACGAAAGATAGGTCCCGTATTCGACCTTGTCCGCGCCGACGTCGTGGTTGCCGGCGACGCAGTAGAACGGGATCTGTTCGGTAAAGCGCGAGATCGCCGCTTCCGCGTTCGTCCAATGCCGCGTATAATTGCGGTTGTCGACGATATCGCCGGTGCACACGACCGCGGCGGCGTTGTACTCGTCCCTGACGCGCACCGCCCAGTCCGCCATGACAAGGAAGATATCCGGCCGCTTATAGGCGTAGTACTGCGTGTCCGAGAACCAGATCAGCGAAAACGGCTCGGCAGCCTCCGGGACCACGGTCGGGGCAGGCGTGGGCGGTTCGGCGGGCGGGTCCGTCGGCGGGAGCGTGGCGGGCACGGGGGAGGGCGTGAAGAGCAGGGGGATAAAGACCTCCGTGACCTCGTACACGGTGGGAACGGGTGCGGAAAGCGGCGTCGGCGTTTCCGTCGGCAGCGGGGCGGGCGTGCGTTCCGTGACCGTCGCCACGGCAACGGCGTCCTCGCCGGAGAACGTTTCCTGCGGGGATTTCGTGCTCTCGCGCCGATAGTAGAACATCAGCACGCATACGAGGGAAAGCAGCAGCAGCCACAGCGCCCGGAACATATTGGTTTTGGACATGGTTTCGCCTCCGGAAGAGTTTTGCCGGAGCATAGCACGCGAAACGTGACAGATGGTGTTTTCGACAAACAAAGTCGCGGCGGAGACGGATTCGTAAATGCTCGCATGCATATGCGGAAAAGGGGCTTTCACCTTTTCTTCCGACGGCTCATACCGTCATGCGTTGTGATCGCCGCAAACAGTCTGCGCCATTTTACGGCTCCCGTAAAAAGGGCTTTTCAAACGGCCCGGTTTATGGCATAATATAGAATAGATAATTATGGAGGTTTTCGGTATGCAAAGCGGAACGATGCGCCGCACGGAACAGTTCATGGAAAACAGAAGACGGATCGAACGCACGTTCCGGATGTCCACGCCGCAGGTGCATTGCCTGTGCGCGCTTTTGCTCGGCATCGACGATCGGGACGCAGACCTCGATTCGATCCGGCGCGGCAAGAAGATCCTCAAAAGGAACACCGGTATCTTTTCGGCGTTCCGGGGACTCGGTATGGCGCCCGCGGCGATCAAGATCGGCGAGTACGAGGACGGCGCGCAGCGGCTGAACTACGCGAAGGACAACCTGAAAAAGCTCAAGGCGGCGGGGTTCATCCCGACCGACTACCTGTGTCCGGCGGCGTTTCTGATGGCAAAGTACCACGACCGCGCGGAAACGGTGGCAAAGCTCGCGCGGGAGCATTATCTTGAAATGCGGCACGCGCACCGGGTCCTGACCGGCGGCGAGGACGTGATGTTCGCCGTGCTGTTCGCCATGTACGGCGCGGACAAGTCCGGATTGTCCGCGCGCATGGACGCGGCGATGGACCTGCTTTCGGGACGGTTCGGACGCACGAATCCGGCGCAGATGGCAAGCTTTGCGATCGCGTTTTCGGATCAGCCGGCGGACGAGCTTGCGCTGAAGACCGAACGGCTCTACGACGCGGTGCGTACCGCGGGCGAGAAGAACCGCGAGATGCTCGATCTGCCGCTGTTGGCATTCCTTGCGGGGCTGGACGTGCCCGAAAAGGAGACCGCGGCGCTGATCGTCGAGCTTTCGGCGTACCTCCGCGAACAGAAGGGCTTTTCGCCGATGCGTATCGGACGGAGCCAGCGGCTCGTATACGCAACGGCGCTTGCGGCGATCGACGCATTGAGCCGCGCGCCGCTGACCGAGCGCGAGTATGCAAAGAAGCGCGACCTGCTGCAGACGCTTCTGATGTCGGGAATTTTGCTGTTCGTCGTCGTTTCGATGGCGGCGAGCGCACATTGAATATTGCAAGGAAGGGGAACAAAAATGGAAAACAAGCTCAAAGAGTACGCAAAACTGTTGGTCGAGGTCGGCGTCAATATTCAGAAGGGACAGACGCTGCTGCTGTTCGCGCCGGTCGATCAGGCGCCGTTTGCGCGGATGTGCGCGGACGTCGCGTATGAAAACGGCTGCCGGGAGGTCGTGATGATGTGGAACGACGATCACATGACCCGCGCAAGGTTCCTGCATGCCGACAGCGCGGTGTTCGACGAATTCCCGCAGTTCCGCGCGGACCTCTATACGCATTATTCAAAGGAAGGCGCGGCGTTTCTGCATCTGATTTCAGACGATCCGGAGAATCTTTTGGGCGTGGACAGCGACCGCATCCTGCGCGCGCACAAGGCGTCCGGCGAAAAGCTCAAAGAATATCGCCGTTATCAGGATCAGAACGTCTTCCCGTGGGGCATCGGCGCGCTTTCGAGCCCCAAATGGGCAAAGAAGGTCTTCCCGGATCTCAGCGAAGCGGACGCGGTCAACGCGCTGTGGGACAAGATCTTCATGGCGTGCCGCGTGAAGGGCGACGGCACGGCGGTCGAGGCGTGGAAGAAGCATGCCAGAAACCTCCGTGAGCATGTGCGCATCCTGAACGGGTATCACTTCGAAAAGCTGCACTATGAGAACGCGCTCGGCACGGACCTCTGGGTCGAGCTTGCCGACACGCACGTATGGGAAGCGGGCGGCGACCGCACCGCGTCCGGACAGGAATACATGCCGAACATCCCGACCGAGGAATGCTTCACCGCGAACAAGAAAACGGGCATCAACGGCGTTGTGTGCGCGTCCATGCCGCTGTGCCGCGACGGCAACGTGATCGAGAACATCCGCTTCACCATGAAGGACGGCAGGATCGTCAAAGCGGAGGCGACGAAGGGCGAAGACGTACTGAAGGCCGCGATCAGCGTGGACGAAGGCGCGTCGTACTTCGGCGAGGTCGCGCTCGTGCCGTACGACTCTCCGATCAGCAATTCGAAGACGCTCTATTATGAGACCCTGTTCGACGAGAACGCCGCCTGCCATTTTGCGTTCGGCAAGGCGTATGCTTCGAACGTCGAGGGCGGCGCGAACATGACAAAGGAAGAACTCGTTGCAGCAGGGATCAACGACTCCATCACGCACGTCGACTTCATGGTGGGAACCTCGGACCTCAAGGTCACGGGCTACACGCATGACGGCCGCGAGATCCCGGTCTTTGTCAACGGCAATTTCGCGTTCTGACGCAGGGGGGCCCCTGCAGCACGGACGTGAAATAATATATTATTTTCACGCGTAACATTTCGGCGTTCTGCGGTGTCAATAGTTATGAAGGGACTGCGTGCCGTGCGTCTGCACGCCGCAATCCGAACAGGAAGGAGTATGCTTATGAAAACGTCATACAAGAAGCTGCTTGCGCTGCTGCT
>CAMYWS010000057.1 GCA_947302865.1 uncultured Clostridia bacterium | reverse complement strand
TGCGGATGTACGGCAGCACGAGCACGACGATGTCCTCCTCGCCGATGCCGCCCGGAACGTCCTTTTCCTTCTTCGTCTTTGCCTTTTGAACCGTCACGAGCGGGTCCGCGGCGAGCACGCGCGGGTTCGAGGTGATCGTTTCCGTCGCGGTCATGCCGACGTTTGCGGCGTTGATCCCCGTCGCCGCCCACACGCCGTTTTTCGGATCGACGCTCGGGCAGGCGGTATAGCGCATCGGGTTCTCCGGCAGCGCGATCGTGAGACACCCGCCGACGGAGGTGTAGGTTTTTTTCTGATCCTTCGGCTCGACGACGATGAGTTTTTTCACGTCAAAGCGTCCGTCGTCGGTGCGCGCGATCATCGTGGAGCTGTCGTTTGCGGCATGCTTGCCGACCAGTACGGTTGTACAGGGCATGGGAATACCTCTTTTCCTCATATTATAATTATATGATACGCAAATCCCCTTCCGTTGTCAATCCGCGCCGCAAGAATCCTGTTGCGGAACACGCGGAATTCGTGTATACTATATATGAAACAGACCAAGGGGGTTTTATATGAAAAAAGGTTGGGGAAAATGGGCGGCAATGTTGGCCATCCTGCTCTGTGTCGCGTTCATTGCGCTGCTCTTTGCGGACAGCATCCAGAAGGCGGACGGCGGCATCACGATCACGGAAGGGTATCTGCCCTCGGACGCCGGCGATCTCTTCTATAAGCTCTACACGCCGTCGGGTCTGAAGGACGGGGAAACCGCGCCGGGCGTGCTGTTGCTGCACGGATACCAGAACGACCACGAAACGAACGCGGCGTACGCGATCGAGCTTGCGAAGCGCGGCGCGGTCGTGCTTTCGATCGACGAATACGGGCACGGTGCAAGCGTGCCGGGGCTGAAGGAACGCGGCTACGTCAATCACATGGTCAAAGTGAACTACGGCGAGGACAGCACGGAAGACAAAACATTCCGTCCGGTCGGCGGCTCGGTGCGCTACCGGCTTCTGATGAACTTCTCGAACCTCTCCTTCTTCGACGAGCATTACACGAAAGACGACGCGGGCAACGAAGTGAAGGACAGCTCGTGCGGCGGCGTCGCGGCATACAGGTATCTTTCCGAACTGCCGACCGTCGACAGGACGAAACTCGGCATCAGCGGGCACTCAATGGGCACCTGGGCGGGCTGGAGCGTCGCCGCGGCGTATTCCGGCACGGACATCGAGCCGAAGGCGACCGTGCTGCAGTGCGGCGAGCTGTTCCGCGATTCCGCGTACGATTCCGCGAACATCCGTTTCAACAACGTCCTTCTGCTGCAGGCGAAGTGGGACGAGTTCAGCTATTTCCGCGACTATAAGCGCGTCGTGGACGACAACATCCTCCGTTCGGATCTGCGCACCGAATTCCTCGGCACGACGGCAGACGAAGCCGCGTGGGATACCACCTTCGGGAGCTTTTCGGACGGCTCCGCGCGGCGAATGGAGCTGCTTTACACAAACCACCGGCTCACCACGCACAACGCGCGCGGTCTCGCCGTCGCGCTTGACTGGTTCAACAGCGCGTTCGGCGGCGCTCTGACCGGTCCGGATTTCTCGGACCAGACCGCAATGGGCAAGGAATGGCTCGTGCTGCTTGCCATGCTCTGCACGATCGCCGCTTTGATCCCGCTGTTTGAACTGCTTATCAGGATCCCGTTCTTTGCGAAGGTCGTACAGCCGCTGCCGGGCGCGGTCGGCATCAAGCCCGCGGGCAAGTGGTGGCGCGGCGCGATCATCACGATGCTGATCGCAGGCGCGACCTATCCGTTCATGACACAGCTCGGACACGCGCTGCTGCCGCTGCCGGAGGGCGTTTTCCGCATGACGGTCGGCAACGGCTTCATCGGCTGGTATGCGCTTCTGATCATCATCATGGTCGTGACCTCGCTCGTCGGCGCGCGCGCCGCAAAGAAGAAAGGCACGTACGACGGGCTTTACGGCATGGGGCTCGGCGCGAAGGAGAAGCCGAACCGGATCGCGTGGGGACTGCTGCTCCGCGCTTGCCTGCTCGTTCTCTGCCTGCTGGGCTTCATGTACCTTGTCGTGTTCCTCGCGGGCGAGCTGTTCAACCTCGATCTGCGGTTCATCTGGCCGTTCTTCAAGACCTTTACGCCGGCGCGGCTCGGTCAGTTCTTCGTCTACATTCCGGTGTTCGCGCTGTTCTTCCTGCTGAACAATTCGAAGATTATGGCGTCCATGCGCACGAGGGCAACGTACGAAAAGGGCTTCAGGGGCTTTCTGGGCAACTGGTGGCGCAACGCGCTTCTGATGGTCGGCGGGATCCTGCTGATCGTGCTGATCGAGTACATCCCGTTCTTCCTCGGCGTCGGACCGGGCGCGGACGTGTTCTTCGGCTCCACCTTCGGCGGACCGTTCATGTCGCTGCTCATCCTGTTCGTGCCGCAGGTCGTCGTGTTCAGTGTGCTGTGCACCTACTTCTACCGCCGCACCGGAAGCGTCTATACCGGCGCGCTGCTCGTTGCGTCGCTTGCCGCGTGGATCGTCACCGGCGGCTCGTCGATGCTGTAAGCATCGTCCGGTCGGTCGGCTGCGGCATTCGCATTCTTTCGGATCGCCGGGGGACCTGTTACGGCGACAGGTCCCTTTTTCTGTCGCGGTCCGCGCGGAATTCTGTCGATTTTTGTTGTGATCTGCCCGCAGATGTGATATATTGAATGTCAGTTTGTTCCGATGCGGAAACCCGCGGCGCAGCCCGCTGCCGACCCGCGGAACGCATTTATCCCGATCACGAGGTATTTCTATGAAAAAACCCGGGCTTCTCCTTTCGATCATCTGTTTCACAGTCATGCTGACGCTGCTGTGTCCGCCGTTTGCCGCCGCGGAAGACGCTCCGAACGACGCGAAGGATCTTTCCGCGCATCTCCGGCTTGAACAGAACGGTCACGCCGGAGCGCTGACCGAGCTTGTCGACGACAATCTCAACAAAACGGTCGCATTCGGTCCGTTCGAAACCATCCGCCTTTCCTGGGAAAACGCGCCGGGGCAGCCCGCCTTCCTCTGCATCCAATGGGGTGTTCTGCCGGACCGTGTGCAGCTCCGGCAGACGAACGCGGACGGCGGGATCGTGTCCGACGGGCTTGCCGGGGTCGTCTGGGACGCGATCATTCCCCTCGCCTCCGAAACGACCGGCGTAACGATCATGGCAAACGCGTCCGGCATGGACCTTGCGCGGCTTGCGCTGTTCTCCGAAGGCGATCTGCCGCTGCCGTTCCATGACTGGCAGGAGACGCCGCGGGGACTGGATTATCTGATCATCGCCACGCATCCGGACGACGATGTGCTCTTTATGGGCGGCGTCATCCCGATCTACGGCACGGAGCGCGGATACGTCGGGACGGTCGCGTATGTCACGAATCCGTCGAGAAAGCGCGTCAACGAAGCGTCGCTCGCCCTGCTCGAAATGGGCGCGAAGTACCCGCCGCTGTTTCTCGGGTTCCAGGACGTCCCCGATCCGCGCAGAAATGACTACCCCTGCTGGTTTACCGAGGAGGCCGTGACGCTCGCGATCGTCCGTCTGCTCCGCGAATACAAGCCGCTCGTCGTCTTTTCGCACGGGCTCGCCGGAGAATACGGGCACTGGCAGCATAAGATCGTCGCCGCGGCGGTCGGCAGCGCCGTGCGTCTCTGCGCCGATCCGGCGTATGACGCGGTCTCCGTCGAACAGTTCGGCACATGGGAGGTCAAAAAATGCTATCTGCATCAGTATGAGCAAAACCCGCTCGTGATGGACATCCGTACGCCGCTTGCTTCGCTCGGCGGACGCAGCGCGCTTCAGGTTGCGCAGGACGCGTACAAGCTGCATACCTCGCAGCAGAGCGGCAGGCACTACGTCCAGTCGGAAACGGATCACAACCCGATGAACCGGTTCGGGATGATCTTCGGCACCGTCGAAGCCGGGTCCGACGTGTTCGACAACGTCGATCCCGCGCTGCTGTCCTCATATACGCCGCCGCCCGCAACGCCGGAGCCCACGCCGGAACCGACGCCGGAACCCACGGAAGTCCCCTCGCCGGAACCCACGGAAGCGCCCACGCCGGAACCCACGGAAACGCCGACCGTTCCGCCCGCGGTCGTCCCCTCCGCAGTCCCCGCGCCGCAGGCGGAGACGCCCTCGGGTTCGTTTCCGTGGCTGACCGCGCTTCTCGCTTTTCTGTCCGGCGCCGTACTGACCGCCTCGGTCTCTCTGCTGCTCCTGCGCCGCAGGCGCCGCTGACCCGGTTTGAAACACAAAGAGGTCTGCCGACAGGCAGACCTCTTGTTATCCTCCGCTCAATTGCGGTCTTCGTTCATATGCCGCGCGCGAATGAAGCAATCCCTCAGATCGACGACGTTTTCCGTATCGTCTCTCGTCTTCTTCCCCGCCCTGCGGATGTTGAGCGCAAGCGCGATGCCGAGCATCACAGCGATGAAGATCAGCAGCGGGATCAGTAACGGGCCGAGCATTGTCTGACGCCTCCTCCTTTGCCCCTCAGGGCTTCTTTTTATTGTCTGTATTATAGCATGCGCGGTCCGTTCCATCCACGGCGTCCGGTCCGGATTATCCGATGCTATTTCCGCAGTTTTTCCGGAATACGGCGTCTTTTACGCAGGAAGGGAAAGGTCCTCCCTTTCCCTTCCGCCGTTTTTTCAAGCGTTATTTTGCGATAAACTTCTTGTACAGCCAGACGACCAGGCACGAGCCGACGATCGACAGGATGATGCCGAAGACCCAGCCGCCGCCGACCGGGATCAGGCTGCCGAGCAGACCGCCCACGACGCCGCCGATCAGACCGACGATGATATAGAACCACCATTTCTTGCCGCTCACCTTCATGATCTTGCTTGCGGCAAAGCCGCAGAGTCCGCCGATCACGAGTTCAACGAGGGTTTTCCAAAGCCACTCCATTTTCTTTATCTCCTTCCTGCTGTTCCAGCAAATGTATTATATCATATATACATTCGAAAAGAAAGCCGTCGCGGCATCATTTTTCATACTTTTCGACGTCTTCCCGCCGCGGGCCGGTCCGGGCTTCAAGCGGGATCCGGATTGCAAAACAGGAACGGCGTCACTGCCGTTCCCGTTGTAAAGTATCTGATTGCGCAGAAAATACGTTACGGGTTCCCGTACAGTTTTTTCTGACAGTCGTCGCACAAAAGGATCCAGTCCTCCGTGGTCGCGGAGTCCGCGGGGACCTTGATCTCCCTGCCGCAGCCGTCGCAATGCACGATCTTCTTTGCGCAGCCGAACATCATCAGCGCGAGGAGCGCAAGTACGATCCACCGAAATACGTTTTTCTTCATCGTTCGTTTCCGTTGAAATACCGCGCCGCTGCGGGTACTTCGTTCTCCTTTCCCGTTATAAATCAATCACCGTTCTTTTCCGCTTCGACGTAACGCAGCAGCGGACTCGCGTCGATGCCCTCCTGCGTCTTCAAAAAGTCACAGAGCGCAGCCGAAATCACCCGCACCCCGCCGGGGCTGTCGCTTTCGATGTTCAGCGGCAGAACGGGATCGTGTAAGCTCAGCCGCAGTAAAAACCACCCGTTCCCGTGCGCGTCGTCCAAAGCAAAGCGTACACCCTCGCGGTTATCCGGCGCTTCGGTCCATCCGTCCTGCGCCCGCGCATAGCATAAAAGCGCGTCCAGCAGCGCCTGTCCGCACGCCTTGAAATCCGGCTTCGTGATCTTCAGGCGGAATTCCCGGCTCTCCGCGGGTTCAGGAAGCTCCGCGATCAGCGATTCAAGGTCGCGTCCGCATGCGAGCTCCATCAAAAGCCGCACGATCAGATACGCGCCGTCGTCCAGAAACCGATTCTCCTTCAGCGCCGCGTGCCCGGAGGTCTCCATGGCAAGCTGGCAGTCCGTGCCCTCCGCGTTCAGGCGGATCGCCTCGTTGATGACGTTCCGGTAGCCGCGGCGGTAGCGATAATGCACGCCGCCCCGGTCGCGGATGAACGCCGCAAGCCCGGTGGACGTGATGGAATCTGTAACGATCGTCGTACCGGGATGCTCCCGCAAAAGGATCGCCGAGATCATGGCAATCAGACGGTTCCGGTTCAGCTCCTCACCGGAGCGCAGCACCGCCCCCGCCCGGTCCACGTCGGTGTCAAAGATGATGCCGAAATCGGCCTTGCTTTCCAACACCGCGCCGCGGATGCTTTCCATGGCTTCCGGCGCTTCCGGATTCGGCGCATGATTCGGAAAATGCCCGTCTGGATCAAGACAGCGGCTTCCGGTCGTGTCCGCGCCGAGCGGTTCCAGCACCTTTTTCGTGAAGAATCCGCCCGCGCCGTTGCCCGCGTCCACCACGATCCGAAGTCCCGAAAGCGGACGCTCCCGTCCCGCGGCGCCGGTGATCTTTTTGCGCAGAAACGCGGCGTAGGTATCCATAAAACGGCTCCGTTTTTTGCCGCCCGGCACGTCTGCCGCGGGGAACGATTCGCCCGCAAGCGTTAAAATCTCCTTGATGTCCGCGCTCTCCGCGCCGCCCTTTGCGGTGAAGAATTTGAGTCCGTTCCGGTTCCACGGGAGATGGCTTGCCGTGATCATGATCGCCGCGTCGAACGGACGGCGCGGCAGCACCGTGGACATAAACATCGCCGGCGTTGTGGCAAGCCCGAGGTCCGTGACCTCGACCCCCGCCTTTCGGAGCGCCGCGCAGAGCGTTTCCGAGATCGCCGGCCCGGACAGCCGCGAATCGCGCCCCACGGACACGCGCAGCGTCTTATTTTCCGTAACCCGCGCGCTTAACCACCGCACAAAACCGCCCGCGATCGCCTCGACCGCCTCCGCATGCAAATTGACATCCTCGCCCGGCACGCCCGGCATCGCCACGCCGCGGATATCGCTTCCGTTCTGCAGTTTCAAAAGATCCATCAAAATGCCTCCCCCTAAG
>CAMYWS010000056.1 GCA_947302865.1 uncultured Clostridia bacterium | reverse complement strand
AGCAAAGGGTCGCCTTTTTGAGTCCGTTTGAGATCGCGCCCGCGATGTCAAGCGCACTCATGCCGTTTTCGAATTCCCGCTTCGATCCGTCGGGAAACGTAATGATCATACCGATACCTCCATGTTTCTTAGTAAAATAAAACGCCCCTCGGTTTACGAGGGACGCGAATCGCGTGGTTCCACCCTGTTTGGTGCTCTTTTGCGCTGTAACGGGCACGCCCGCTCTGATCCTCCGGCGGTCTTCACGCTGTACTTCGCGCGGCGCTCTCACCGTCCGCCGCTCGCTTTCCGAAGCCGATAAACGCTACTGCTTCCGAATTCGCCTCAAAGTTAAAGTCATTATACCACACAAACCCCGTTTGTCAACCGGAAAATTTGCGATCCCGCCTTCCCGCGCAAATTGACAGAAACGGTCGGTTTTGGTATACTTTACCATATGAAAAAGAGGAAGAAACGGAGAATCAAAGATCCGCTGCGCTTTGCGGTCGGCGTCGCGTTCATCGCGCTGATCGTGATGCTGCTCGTGTTCCTGATCGCGGCGATTTCCGGCTGCTTCCGTTCCGCGCCGGAACCCGTACCGGAAGAACCGGCGGACACGCCCCTGCCGACGGCCGCGCCGACGCCCTCGCCCTCCCCCACGCCGGAGCCCTCATGGGAAGAAACGCGCTCGAGCGAGATCGAACAGTACGTCCGCGCGTACGGCAACTGTCCGGACGAAGCGGCGGTCGAAGCGCGCATGGCGACCATGACGATCGACCCTGACGGGAAGATGGTCGCGTTCACCTTCGACGACGGTCCGCGCACCGGCATCACGTCGCAGGTCCTCGATATCTGCGAGGAATACGGGGTCCGCGCCACGTTCTTCATCAAGGGCGACAACATCGCCTCGCACGAGGAGGAGCTGATGCGCATGCTGTCGCTCGGCTGTGAGATCGGCAACCATACCTGGATGCACACGAACGTCGAAGAGCTTTCCGCGTCCGAAATGCGCGAGGAGATCGGCAGCGTCAACGACGCGATCCGGGACCGCTTCGGCTATTCGATCCGTCTGTTCCGCCCGCCGTACATCAAGTACGGTGACAAGGGCAGCGACACGCGCAATACGCTCGTCGCGCTGATGGAGGAATGGAACATGGCGATCGTCAACCACACGCGCAGCACGCACGACACCTATGCAAGCTATACCGCGGACAAGATCTACAACCGCGGCGTTCTGGAGACCGACGAGCTCGGAAAGAAGCTTGACGGATCCATCATCCTCTGTCACGACAAGCAGCAGAAGACCGTCGACGCGTTCGCGCGGATCGTGCCGGAGCTTCTTTCCCGCGGGTATCAGTTCGTGACCGTTTCGGAGCTTTTGCACTATTCGGACGACGGCTTCCACGCGGGCTGGATCTACTCGTCCGCAAACTGACCGGAGGACATATGAAAGTCAGACTGACGATCCTTGAAAGCTGCTGCCGCGACGGACTTTGCGCCGCGGGCGACACGTTTATTGTCGAAAGCACCTGTCCCCCGCTCTGCCACGAGCTTTGGAGCGTGATCTATCCGCAGGTGTTCGCGCTCCTGAACGGCGGGCTTCTCGATCACGGAGACAAACACGTCGCCTTCTTTGAAGCATCCTGTCCCGACGGCGGCCGTGTAAAGATCCGCGGCGAGCGGATCGAATGATCCCATATACCGTACAGAAAGGCAAATCCATGCGCAAACGTCTTCTCTCCTGTTTTCTGATCCTGCTTCTGGTTCTCGCCCTGATCCCCGTATCGTACGCCGAAAGCGGTGACGCTTCGGATACGGCCGGATCGCAGGACGAAGCGCAGTTCGGCCCGAACGCCGTCGTCGAGCGTGACGAAAGCGGGAACCCCGTCTCCGTCAACGGCTGTCCCGTCCGGGAGGTCACCGCGGGGATCAATCTCAGATCGAACCGCGCGGCGTATCAGTACAGCGTCTGGTTTACGGACTATCCGTTCTGGCAGCCCGCGACGCAGTACGACGGCAATCTTGCCGTGATGTCGCTTGCGATGGCGCTTTCGGCAAACCGCGCGCTGAAGCCGTCGGACTATCTTGAAACATGGTTCGATCCCTCTCTGCATCTTGAAAAATACCTGACCGACGCAGGATTTGCCGACATCCGCAAGGACGACTATTCCAAGGAGACCAGCATGTACACGATCTCCATGGCGATGGGCTCGCGCCTGATGGAGCGCGAGGGCGAGGAGCCCTTTACGCTGATCGCGATCGGCGTCTGCGGCGGCGGCTACGGCAACGAATGGCAGTCCAACATGACGCCGGGCGGCGGAGAGCTGCACAAGGGCTTTCTGTCCGCATCCCAGCTCGTCATCGACCGGCTTGCGGGCTACATCCTCACAAACGGCATCGAAGGCAATATCAAGGTCTGGATCTCGGGCTTCTCCCGCGCCGCCGCCGTCTCCAACGTCACTGCGGGGCTTCTGGTACGCGACGGCATGTTCCCGAAGGAGAATGTGTATGCCTATACGTTCGCAACGCCCGCCGCGGTGCACAATCCCCCGCAAAGCGGCTATGAGAATATCTTCAACATCCTGAACCCGATGGACGTTGTTCCGCAGGTCATGCCGTACGACTGGGATTTCGCGCGGTTCGGCACCGATCTCTTCATTCCCGTCACGGAGTTCTCCTCCACCGGCGACACCTATACCTGGTCCCGCGCGTCGTTTGCGCGGGACACCTTCGGGATCGAGGCAAATTACAGCCCCGCATTGAATCTTCGCATGCGGCTGCTGCTGTCCATGATCATGGACGTGGCGGAGAACCGGGAGCAATACAACGAACACCTGCAGCCCGCCGTTGTCGGCATCATGCAGAACGGCAACGCCTCCAACCTGCTCTCGACAGTCAGGGGCATGCTCCTGACTGTCAAGGACAAGGGCAGCGCGGGCAGAATGAACGTGGACACGCTGGTGAACTACATCTCCCGCGTGTTCGGCAACGTGCTGACGCGCACGGAGCTGGACGACGCCAACGCGAACACCGGCAACATTGCGCTTCGCCTGTTCAACGAGCATTGCGAAGATGCGTACCTCGCGAACATCGACCTGATCCGGGCAGGCACGTTTGAAGACAATCTCGAATTCACCTACGTTTTCATCCGCGGGCCGGTGGACGTCACGTATCTTTCCGACGCAGGCGGTCCGAACGTCAGCGTCACGCTGACTTCAAAGGGCGAGCTTCTGGCAGACAAACTCCGCTGGGAAGCAGGAGGAAACGACCCGTCCGAACTGGACGCCTATATGCATCAGCGGTACATGGAGCGCATCGGCGACACGACCGTCGTTGCCGTCCCGCGTGATGCGAATATCGTCATCGGTTGGGAGGCGCAGCGCAGCGGAACCGTCGAGGTCTGTTATTCGGATTGCTCCGTGCACGCTTCGGCAAGCTATCACGGCGGAACAGCAGCGCCGCAATCGGTGAAGAAACACGATGCCGGCATGGCGTTCCGGTCCGACAGAGGCGTCGGCGTTTCCATGGACGGCTTTGAAACGAGAGATTTTACCGCGGCGGAGATCGCGTCGTTCATGGGCATTGACTCGGTCGGCGTCAACTGGCGCGTCACGCTGATGCTCTTTGCAGCGCTTGCCGGTATTCTCGTCACGGTACTCATATGGATCGGGCTGCTTCTGAACCGTACGCCGAAAAAGCCCGGCGCCGCCGTCTGGCTGTGCCTCTGCGTCTTCTGCATCGCCATGCTCGAAGCGGAACTCGCGTTCTGGTTCTTTGCGGACCACACGAATCTGCGTATGCTCTGGAAAATGATCCTCGGCGCTGCGCTTCTCGTCATCTTTTTGATCCGCCACTGGAGATCGAAGCGGACACTTCTGATGCTGCCCGGGTTTTTCATGCTGATTGCCGCGGACGTCGTGATGTGCCTGTACGTTCTGCAGGGCGCGATCCTCTTTACGGTCGCGCACGCGCTGCTGATCTTCGCGTTCCTGTACAAATCGCCGATGCCGCTCAAGATGTGGATCCAATGGTTCGTGGTCTCCGTGATCGCGTCCGTGCTGATCGTGTTCGGCTTTCTTCCGAAGATCGGCACGCTTGCGTGGGGCGCGGCAGCATACGCGGTCGTTCTGCTGCTTTTAAACTACACCGCCGGCGGGCAGCTCAATCGCGCACGGTTTGCCGCGCGCCTGTTCCTGCTCTCGGAAGCGATCCTGCTGATCTTCATGACCGTGTTCAACGAGCCGATCCTGCACATCCTCTCCGTGCTGATGTTCGATGCCGCGCTGCTTCTGATCGCCGTCAGCAAAACGGGCGTCGAGCAGCCGAAGGCAGAATCCGAACCGGAGGAGAAACCGGAATCGGAAGTGCAGCCCGCGGAGGACGAATCCGAGCCGGAGAAACCCGTTTCCGTGAAAGAACCGCCCGCGCCGGAGGAACCCGCCCCGGAAACAAACTGATCCGAAACAGCAAAACGGACAGGTTTTCACCTGTCCGTTTTTGTATGTCCGGATGATGTTCTTCTGCGAAAGTCCGCTGCGGCAGGTAACGTAAGCGCGTTGTAAACGCGCGAACCCGATCATCGCGGTACGAACATCAAGCTGACTTCTTGCAGTTCCCGCCGCTCGATGTTACGCGCGGGAAGCGCGCGATCTGCTTCTGTAAAGAAGCGACAGCGGAGTGGGAATCCGAAGGATGATAGGCGGGAACTGAAACCCTGATTGTGAAAAACGCTGTTTTTCGGCAATCAGAGTTTTTCGACCGAAAGCGTGATCGCGTTTCCGTTCAGCTCCCAGTCCTTCGTGTAACCGAACGCGCCTTCCTCGATGCGTTCCGCAAGCGTATCCGCCATGACGCTTTCCGCATATTTTACGAGCACGCGCGCGGCCTCGCCGCCGTTTTGGTAACCGATCCGGATATGGTCTGCGACCTCGAAACCCGCCTCTTTACGCATGGTCTGCAGTTTGGACACGAGCTCGCGCATGAGACCTTCCTCTTTGAGTTCCGGCGTCAGGTTCGTGTCGAGCACGACAGTCACGCCGCCGCCCTGTTCACTCACAAGCCCTTCTTTCTGCTGCGTACTGACCAGCACGTCGTCCGGCGAAAGCGTGACTTCGGTTCCGTCGGTCTCAAACGTGTAGTTCTGCCCCGCGTGATGCGCTCCGACGATCGCGTCGCCGTTTTCCGCAAGGTGCGCGGAGATCTTTCCCAAAAGCTTGCCGTAGCGCGGACCGAGGGTGCGAAGCTGCGGCTTCACCTTATAGCTCATCAGCGCGTCGGCGTTCTCGATGAATGCGATCTCCTTGACGTTCAGCTCCTCGGTGACGATCTCCGCCGCGCGCGCGGAGAGCGCTTCGCCCTGCACGTACATCTTCGCAAGCGGCTGACGGGTCTTCTGTCCCGCGCTGCTTCTTGCGCTTCTGCCGACCGTGACGATGTTCAGCACCTTCGCCATTTCGGTCTCAAGCTCCGCATCAACGAACGAATCGTCCGCTGCCGGATAATCGTTGAGGTGCACGGAGATCGGCGCGGTCTCGTCGACCGAGCGCACGATGTTCTGATAGATCGCTTCCGTCATGAACGGGCAGAACGGCGCTGTAAGCAGGGTGACGGTCTTCAGAACCGTGTAGAGCGTCATGTACGCGGCTTCCTTGTCGTCCGTCATCTCCGAGCCCCAGTAGCGGTCGCGGCAGCGGCGCACGTACCAGTTGGAAAGCTCGTCCGCAAAGTCGATCAGCGCTCTGCCCGCCTCGGTGATGCGGAACGCTTCAAGATTGCCGTCGACGGTCTTTGTCAGCGTCTGCAGTCTTGAGAGGATCCAGCGATCCATCAGCGAAAGGTTTTCGCGCTTCAAAGTATGTCTGGTCGGATCGAACCCGTCGATGTCGGCATACAGCACGTAGAACGCGTAGGTGTTCCAAAGCGTGCTCATGAACTTACGCTGATACTCGCTGACCGCCTCGCCGGAGAAGCGCGACGGGAGCCACGGCGCGGAAGCCGTATAGAAGTACCAGCGAACCGCGTCCGCGCCCTGCCTGTCGAGGACGTCCGCAGGCGCGATGACGTTGCCGATGTGCTTGGACATCTTCTTGCCGTCCTTGTCGCACACGAGCCCGAGCACGACGCAGTTTTCGAACGGCGCCTTGTCGAAGAGGCAGGTTGCGACCGCCATCAGCGTGTAGAACCAGCCGCGCGTCTGGTCGACCGCCTCGGAGATGAACGCGGCGGGGTAGCGGCGCTCGAACTCCTCTTTGTTTTCAAAGGGATAGTGCCACTGCGCAAACGGCATGGAACCGGAATCGAACCAGCAGTCGATGACGACCGGCTCGCGCTTCATGATCTTTCCGCAGACCGGACATACGACCTCGACCTGATCGATGTAGGGCTTGTGCAGCTCGATGTCGTCCGGGCAGTTGCGGCTCATGGCTTTGAGCTCCGCGCGGCTGCCGATCACGTGCACGTGACCGCATTCGCACATCCACACGGGCAGCGGCGTGCCCCAGTAACGCTCGCGGGAGATGCCCCAGTCGATGACGTTCTCGAGGAAGTTCCCCATGCGGCCCTCGCCGATCGTCTCGGGGATCCAGTTGACGGACTTGTTGAACGCGATCAGCTTGTCCTTGACCGCGGTCATTTTGATGAACCAGCTTTCGCGGGCGTAGTAGATCAGCGGCGTGTCGCAGCGCCAGCAGAACGGATAGCTGTGCTCGAACGGGAGCGCCGCAAAGAGCTTGCCGCTCTCCTTCAGCGCCTCAAGGATCGGCTTGTCCGCGTCCTTGACGAACAGACCGTCCCACGGCGTGCCGCCGCACATATGACCCGACGTGTTGACGAGCTGCAAAAACGGCAGATCCCAGGTCTTGCCGACGCGGTTGTCGTCTTCGCCGAACGCCGGCGCGATGTGGACGACGCCGGTACCGTCGGTCAGCGTGACGTAATCGTCCGCCACAACGCGATAGCCCTTCTTGCCGCGGAAGTTGACAGGAAGCTCAAACAGCGGCTCGTATTCGGTGCCGACGAGCGATTCGCCGGAGAACGTCT
>CAMYWS010000055.1 GCA_947302865.1 uncultured Clostridia bacterium | reverse complement strand
TGGCTGATGATGCCGATCATGCCGCTGCTGCGGCGGACGCTGTCCAGCACGTTCATTGCGTCGTTGATCGAGTTGTCGTCAAGCGTGCCGAAACCCTCGTCGATGAACAGCGCTTCGATCTGTACGCCCGATTTCTGCGCGACGGCGGACATACCGATCGAAAGCGCGAGCGAAACGAGGAACTTCTCGCCGCCGGACAGCATACCGACGCCGCGTCCCTCCTTATTCTGCGGAGAGCGATTATCGTGCACCTTCAGCTCCAGTCCGCGCTTGTTGCCTGCGCCTCTCTCGTCCGAACGGAACAGCTGATACCGTCCGCCGTGCACGTTTGAAAGCATCCGGTTCGCTTCCCCGATGACCTGGTTGAACATGACCGCAAGCACATACCGTCCGAGACCGATCCCCGTGTCGCCGCGCAGTTTCCGGGCGAACGCGAGATCGCTTTCCGCCTGCTGCGCGTTGTCCCTGTAATGCGTCCATTTCGCCGCGAGCGCCGCGCGCTTCCGTTCCAGTCTTGCGATATCCGTTCCGAGCTCCGCGTTTCTCTGCACGAACCGGTTCGCTTCCCCTGTAATCTCCGCCTGCCGCGCGGCAAACTGCGCCGCATCCGGTTCCGCTGTTCCGGAAAGCGCTTCCCGGCGCTTCTGCAAATCGAGCGTCGCTTCCTTCAGAGAGGTCTCAAACGCGACGATCCGCTCGTGCATACGCTTTCTGTCGTCGGCGGAAGCCAGCTTTTTCTTCACCGAGTCCGCGTCCGGATACCCTGCGTTCTGCAGCGCGTCAAGAAGTACCGTTTTCGCCGCTTGCAGTTTTTTGTCCGCCTGCGTCTTTTCCTCCTCCGCGCCGCGAATGCGTTCCCTGCGCGTCGTCAGCCGCTTGACCGCGTCTTCGTGCCGCGCTTTCAGCAGCGTCGATTCCTTCCGGTACCGTTCGATCTGCGCCTTTTCTGCTTCGATCCTGTCATTCAGCGCCTGTTCGTCGGGCACGCCCTCGATCAGGTTTCGTTCGGACGCCGTAAGCTCCGTTTCCGCCTTGACTTTTTCGCGTTCCGCTTCGTTCAGCCGTTCCGCCGACGACGCCTTGCCGCGTTCGGTCTCGGCGCGCTCGTTTTCGGCGCGATCCCATAGCTTTCTGATCCGCGCGGCGTCCTGCTCCGCCCGTTCGACGTCGTCCTTTCCGACGCTTTCCTCCGACCTTTCCGCCGGATGCGGATGGGCCGTGCTTCCGCACACCGGGCACGGCTCTCCCTCGGCGAGCGTGCCGGCGATCTCCCCGTAGATCCCCGCAAAACAGCGGTCGCGGTATGCCTTTGCAAGCGCGTCGGCTTCGTCAAAGGCGTTCTTTGCTTCGGCCGCCCGTTTCTGCGCGCGCTCAAATGCGTTCGCCGCGGCGTCGCTTTCCTTTTTCGCGCGTGTCCACGCCTTCTGCGCGGCGCTGAATATGTCTTTCTGTTCGCCGTAACTCCGGTACGACGGCAGCTTTGCCTCGTCCTCCGCGATCCTTCTTGTCAGCTCCGCCACGGGAGACTGCTCCTCGTGTTCCCTGAGCCGTTCGGCGGCGTCCGTCTCCGCTTCCTGCTCTCCGGGAAGCATCTGCATTTCGGACGCAAGCGCTTTTTCTCTTGCGCAAAACGACGCCTGCGCCGCCTCGCAGTCGGCGAGCACGCCGCGCAGCGATTCCGCCTTTTCCGCCTCGCTGTACGCAATACGGAGCGCATCGATCTCCGGCTTCTGCGCCTCCATCCTGCCCACGTCGGCTTCCCGCCCGTGCATCTCTCTGAACGTCTCATAGAGCAGCTTGTCCGCATCGAGCGCTTTCTGCTTCCGTTCGCCTTCAAACGCCGTATGCACTGTATGAAGCTGCTCCCGTTCCGCGGTCATTGCCGCAATCTTTTCCGAGAGCGCGTCGACGCCGGAAACGCCTTCCTCCTCCAATGCGCCCATGACGTCGCGCTTCTCGTCGTCCAGCGCCGCTTTCCGGTCCTTCGCAAGGTTATAGAACGCCTGCGCGTACTGCTCCCACCGCGCGGAATCGAAGATCTTCTGCAAAATCCCCTGCTTCTCGTCGGACGACGCGGTCAGAAACCGCTCGAACTGTCCCTGCGGCAGAAGCACGACCTGCCGGAACTGCTCCTTCGTCAATCCTAACAGCTCCTCCGCCTTGCGGGTCAGATCGTCCTTTTTCGGGTTCTCGAAAAACGGGGTCACGTTGCCGTATTCGTCGATCTCGCCCGCCTCGTTCTGCGCAAGGTAATTGATCCGCTTCGGAAGCAGCGCGCGCCTGAACAGATACGTCCTGCCGCGGACCGAGAACGTGAACGCGACGTACGTTTCAAGCTCCCTGCCCGCCTGCGTGCAGCGCCATTCCTCGAGGTCGTTCCTGCCGTTTCTTGCTTTGGATTCTTCGCCGCTGCCGCCGCCGTACAGCGCAAACGTCATTGCGTCGAAGATCGTCGTCTTGCCGCTGCCGGTGTTTCCCGTGATCAGAAACATGCCTTTTTCGGCGAGCTTTTCAAAATCGACCGTCTGTTTTTCCACGTACGGTCCGAATGCCTGCAATTCCAGTTTCAGCGGTTTCATGCCTGCACCTCCCCGACGGACTCCATCGCTTCCCGGAACAGTCCGATCAGCCGTTCATCCGGCGACACGCCGAGTTCCTCCCTGCAGAAGTAGCGGAACACCTCGGCGGGATCCCGTCCAAGCTCCTCCAGCTCCCGGATCGTCATCGTCACGGACGCGGATTCGTTTTCAAACGTCTTTCCGCACGTATCCAGAAGATTCGGGTACGTCTCCAGCAGCATGGACATCGTTTCGAGCCCGATGAAGCTGTCCGTCACGACGGCGCGCACGTACCCGTTTTTCACCTCTTCATCGCACGTCGGATGCAGCACCTCTTCGAGCGTTCCCGTGATCGTCGTACGGCGGTGCAAAAGCGGCAGCGGCACGGTCCGGCGCGCCATGGTCCGCGTATCGATCAGCGTCACGCTCTTCACCTGCGTTTCCTCCCTGCCGAACGAAAACGGCATCGGCGTACCCGAATAGCGGATCGTGTCCGTCACGTCCTGCGGCTTGTGAATGTGTCCGAGCGCAACGTAATCGAACCCGTCGAACACGCTCGCCGGGACCTGCATGGCAAACCCGATCTCCGCGGCGCGGTCGCTCGACGAGGTTTCCGCGTTCGTGATGAACGCATGCGCCGTCAGCACGTGTTTTTTGCCGGGCGTGAACGCCGTGCGGAAGTGCTCCGCAACGACCCGATATGCGTCCTCGATGCTTTCGATCCGGTCCTTTTCCTCCGGATAGACGCTCTTTACCTTCGCCTCGGTGATCCACGGCAGCAGAAAGACCTCGGTATCGTCAAACGACACGACCTCGGGCGTGCGCGTGAGGGCGCCCGCAATGTGCAGTCCGACCGCCTTCAGGAGTTCGCTGCAGCTTGCCAGCCGTTCCGCGCTGTCGTGATTCCCCGCGACGATCAGCACGGGGACTCCGAGTCCCTTGCAGATGCGCGTCATGGCGTCGTCATAGAGTCTGATCGCCTCCGCAGAGGCCACCGACCGGTCGTAAACGTCGCCCGCGATCAGAACCGCGTCGACGCGCTCCCGTTCAATGATGCTGCAGATCCCGTCGATGAAGAACTGCTGGTCCGCAAGAAGCGAATGTTCACAGTCGATCATTCCGAGATGCCAGTCGGATGTATGCAGAAGTATCATATTGCCTCCTTACCCGGTGATTGCATTGATTGTATCATAAAAAAGGCGGCTGCGAAAGGCAAAATCCGGGCGAAACCGGGAAATAACCGCGTTTCGGCCGGGCTCGGCGGTCCCGCGCCGCAGCTTCCATCCGCGTTTCCGAAAAACAGGTTGAAATCGCGTGGCATTTCGTGTATGATGGTACGCGGATATTGCAGAAAAAGGGGTACTTATGAAACGGATCATCGGGACGGCATTGACTGTCGCCGTCGTATTGACGCTGTTTGTTCTGGGGATCGTGTTCGGACGCGCCGCCATGAGCGCGCAGCAGATCGAAACGCTGAAGATCCTTCTGATCGTGTGCGTATGCAGCATCGCCTATTGTTTTATCGTCGGCGAGCTTGCGCAGAATTTCTCGCAGATGGACAAGCTCTGGAGCATCCTGCCGATCGTCTACGCGTGGATCGTCGCCGTCAGGAACGGCATGGACCTGCGCACCGTTGTCTACGCGCTGATCGTTACGGTGTGGGGCGTGCGGCTCACGCTCAATTTTGCGAGAAAAGGCGCATACAGCCTGCGGTTCTGGACCGGCGAGGAGGACTACCGCTGGTCGATCGTGCGGAGCAGACCGGTCTTTTCGCACAAATTCCTCTGGACGCTGTTCGATCTTTTGTTCATCAGCATGTATCAGAACCTGCTCGTGCTCGCGATCACGCTGCCCGTGCTCGCATGCATGGGTTCGAAAGCCCCGTTCGGCGCATGGGATCTCGTCGGCGCGGCGCTTGCCGTCGGTTTTCTCGCGCTTGAAGCGATCTCCGACGAGTATCAGTGGAACTTCCATCAAACAAAAAAGAAGCTGCAGCGGGACGGCGGCGCGCTTGAATCGCTCCCGTCTCCGTATGACCTCGGGTTCAACACAAGAGGACCGTGGTCGCGGATGCGCCATCCGAACTACCTCGGCGAGCAGGGTTTCTGGCTCTCCCTGTACCTCTTTGCGGTCGGCGCGGGCGCGGCGAAATACGGCGTGTTCCACTGGACGATCGCAGGACCGCTCCTGCTCGTGCTGCTGTTCATGGGAAGCTCGACGCTCGGCGAGTCGATCTCGTTCGAAAAATACCCGCGCTACGGGGACTATATCGCGCAGGTCCATAAGTACATGCCCCTCAATAAGTTCGATCCGGGCAAGTAAAACACCGGCTGCCGCAATACGGCAGCCGTTTTCTTACGCCTTTTTGTAAAACGTGTACCGATACGTTTTCCGGAATCCGAGCTTTTCGTAGAACGGCATGTCCGAGATCACGTATGCGGTCTTCGCGCCGAGGACCCGCGCCCTGTACAGCGCTTCACAGAGCAGCGCTTTTGCAAGCCCCTTTCCGCGGTGCCGCGGGATCGTGCAGACCGGTTCGACATAGGCGTAATCCGTCTTTTCGCTGTACCACAGGCAGCAGAACGCGGCGTATTCGCCGATTTCGTCGACCGCCGCTATTCCCAATTCACGGCGCAGATGCCTTCGCGCCCGCGAGACAGCCGTTTTCCCGCGCTCGAATTCCGCCCGGTCCTCGCCGTGACCGAAGCCCTGCCAGAAGAGCCACTGCATCCTGTCCGCGTCCTCGACCGGATGCGGCTCATAAAGCGTAAATCCCTGCGGCAGCGCCGCGTCCCGCGGCGGATCAAGGTCGATCTCCATGATCGTTTCGTTCTGTTCGATCGCCGAGAAGCCCGCGCGTTTCGCCGCTTCGATCTCCGCGTTGTTTTGATCGCAGATCGCGACCGCAAGCCCGTTCTCATCCCGCAGCGCGTCGCAGGCGTACCGAAGGATCTCCGGATACAGCGCGGCATACTCCGGCAGTACGCCGCAAAACGCCTCTCCGAAATACATGTCGTAGATCGCCGCGCCGACGACCTTCCCGCCGTCGAGCCACAACCCGATCGCGTCCATTGCATCCTTATCGAATTCCGGATGCTCGTACATCCATTCGAACCGTGCCCAGTTCCAGTTGATGTGCGTGCGGTCCGTTCGGTTCAGCGCGATCAGAAAGTCGCAGACTGCTTCGTAATCCGCGTCGGTAAAATGCCTGAATTCCATTCCTATCCCCGTTCCTTCAAAAACCAGTCGTCCAGAAATGCCGTTTGTTCTTCGGTGTGGAACCAGTGCTCGCCGTCCGGCATCACCGTCAGGCTTGCGCCGTGCGCTTTTGCAAACGCCGCGATCGTCCCGTACGGAGTCAGGTCGTCGTGCTCCGCGTACAGGATCGCGGTCGGCGCGTTCCACTCGATGGGATTCTCCCGTATCCGGCAAAGATATTCCCATGAGTGTACAGGTCCGAAGCTCGATGCGATCGTACCCTTTTCTTTCAGCATCTCCTCCGTCACGCCGTCCTGCGCCATCCGCATGAGGATCAGCGATTCCATATCCACGACCGGCGAGATGAAGTACGCGCGCCGGAGAAGCGCGTCGATGTCCGCGTGCATGGCAAGGAACGCGCCGAGACTGTACCCGATCAGGCTCACGCTTTTGTATTCCCCGCAGAGCTTCAGAACGGCGTCCCTGATCTGTTCGCCCGCGTCCCACGGCGCGACGCCGTGATAGTCGAGCCCGATCACGTCGCAGTCCGGAAACAGCGGACGGTAATGCGCCGCCTCCTCCGCGCTGCCGCCGAGGCCGTGCAGAAACAGGACCGCGTCCTTCTGCCGGTTCACGCGATCGTCAAGCAAAAGCCGCATTTCGACCAGTTCCTGCCATCCGCCGGTGCGTGAACGGAAGCCCAACGGATTCCGCCCGTATTCCCGAAAGCCGAAGCTCTCGTACAGCGCGATCGCGCGCGTGTTGTCGGCGACAACGGAAAGCTCGATCTGCGCGTAGCCCGCGGCTTTCGCACATTCGATGCACGCCTCCGTGAGCGCGTGTCCGATGCCGAGCCCCCAGTATGCCTTGTCGATGCTGATACCGAAATCGGCGCGGTGCCGCATCTTGGATTTCGGGCTGAAGCGGCTGATCCCCGCAAGCCCGGCAACCGTACCGTCGACCTCGGCAAGGATCTCGATCCCGTTTTCACTGTCCGTCTGTCCCTGCAAAAACTTTGCTTCGCCTTCGACGGTGTGCGTGCATTCGTCCCGATAGGACGCGAGGAAATCGGTCTGCTCGTGCGTCAGCAAAAAGATATCCAGCACCGCCTGCGCGTCCGCTGCCGTACCGTTACGGAGCACGCATCCCCTGCCGTCCTTCAATGTGACCGTCTTTTGATACTTCATCGGGTATCCCCCCCTTTTGCCCTATCATAACAGAAGCGCGGGACAAGTGCAATCCTGTTCCGCGCTTTTCAATTGTTCAAAATACGATCATCCAGATTGTACGGGCTGCAATAT
>CAMYWS010000054.1 GCA_947302865.1 uncultured Clostridia bacterium | reverse complement strand
GGGATTATTACGAATACCTGCCGCAGTGTCCGAATCTCAAAAAATTCCTCGTTTCGAAAAATGATACGGAAGGCATCGACGCCGGCGACGCGATCCTGCGTAACGGTTACGATCTGGACTACGAGATCTACGACTGACCGATCAAGAATAATAATATAAGGGATTGCAAGAAAAAAAGTCTTACAATCCCTTTTAATGTATTTGCAGCTTTGCCGCATGAATCCACTTCTCTATCGCCGTGTTGCTAAGGCAGATCGTACGATCAATAGTCTTTCAGTCTTCCGCACACAGTACACCGTTTTGAAAAGACTCCCTTAAATTCTCCACCGCAGTGCAGGCACTGTTTTTGCTTTCTCCATATATTTCTCATATTCCCGTCGGAAACATGGCATTTTGGACAATTATAGAAAATAAACGAGTTATAGTCATAATCTACTCCGTCCGGAAGATAAACGTCGTTTAAAACAGGATTATCCGAGAACGCGCCGGAACCGATTGTTTTTATTCCTTTGGAAAAAATAACATCTGTTAAAGATGCACAATATCGGAAAGCACTTGTCCCTATCTCTTTTAAACTGCCGGGCAAGATTACCTCTTTCAGAGACGAACAGCGTTGGAATGCGAATGAACCGATTGTCTGAAGATTGCTCGGAAAAGAGATCGCTGCAAGGGAAGAACAACCCTCGAAAGCGTATGAACCGATCATCTGTAAACTGCTCGGAAGAGAAACCGACAAAAGAGACGAACAGCTTTGAAACGCATTCGAACCTATCACCGTCACGCCGTCCGGAATTCGGATCGATTTCAACGCTCTGCAGCCGCGAAAGCCGCTTACCGTCCGCAGAGATTCCGGAAGTTCGATAGACTCCAGATACGCGCAGCCGGAAAAAGCGTCCGTTGCGATCTCTATAAGCCCTTCAGGCAGTTTCACACTGCTGAGAGTCAGCCCGCTGAACGCGTTTTCTCCGATCTTCTTCACGTTATCTGGAACGACTACTTCGGTTTCCACACCGTTATACTTTTTCAGTACGCCGCCGATAATTTCAAAATCGATCGCTTTAGTCCTGACTTCACCTGTTACGATCAGTTTTCTCGCCTGTTCCAGAGTATACTTGCATCCACATGACTGACATTGATAAACATTGTCGTCTACCATAACGATATCGATGCTTCCGCACAAAGAGCACTGGATCTTTTGCATATATTTCTTCCTTTTCTTTCGTATTTTTCTATTGATATACCTTTTAATACACCCGCATCGGAACAATCAGATAGAGGTACGCGTCGCCCTGTACCGGACGGATCACGCACGGGCTGATCGGACTGTTGAACTCGACGTAGACCGTTTCGTCCGGCACGTTTTTCAGCACGTTCATAATGTACTTCGGATTGAAGGCGATGTCGATCGGATCGCCGACGATGCTGACCTCCATCGTGTCCTCGCCGCGTCCGACGAAGCTCTCCGCGCTCATGGTGAGGGAATCGCCTTCAAAGTGCAGCATGACGCTGTTGTTGCCCTCGCGCGCGATGAGCTGCGCGCGGTCGGTCATGGTGTAGAAGTCAGCGGTGTTCACGAGCACGCGCGTCTTGCACTCCTTCGGAATGATGCGCTTATAGTCGATGTAGTTGCCGTCCAGAAGCCGCGCGGTCAGCCGCGTGTCGTTGACCTGCACCGTAAGATGCGTTTTGGTGATCGAAAGCGTGACATCCTGTTCGGTCTCCTCCGCCATCTTTGCGATCTCGGTGAGCACCTTTCCCTGCACGATCGTGCGCGCTTCGATCCCTTTGTTATCGGTATGCAGGTTCGTCATGGCAAACTGGAAGGAGTCCGTCGCAACGAACGTCAGAAGATCCTCGCCCGCTTCGATGAGCGCGCCGGTCAGCACCGGACGGGAATCGTCCAGCGAAACTGCGAACACCGTGTGGTCGATCATGTTCTTGAGCTGTTCCGCGCTGACTCTGATGTCCACGACGTCGCCCTTTGCGCGCATGATCGGGAACTCGTCAAACTCGATGCATTGCAGTCTCTGACGGACGCGGCCGCTTTTGATCTTCAGGATCATACCTTCCTGTTCCGCGTAAAGAGGCTCGTTCGGCAGTTTTCTTAAGATCTCAGCCAGAAACTTGCCCTTCAGAACGCACTTGCCCTCCTCCTCGACGGTCGCGGGCAGTACGCATTCTTTCTGAAACATCAGGTCTGAGCAGGTCAGCTTCAACCCTTCGTTCGTCGCTTCGATCAGAACGCCCTCAAGCGCGGGCATCGCCGAGCGTACAGGCAGAGCTTTGATGACAGAGAGAACACCCGAAGCAAGATCTTCGGTTTGCATGGTAAACTTCATATCGGTTCCTTTCCGGCGGTTATCCACCATTTCTTCGTTGTGTTTCTGTTCGTTTCTTTTCTTTTTAAAGCAGTCGTTTTAGTAGGCGGTGTGGAAAAGAGGGATAACCCGGATTTTCCCCGCTGTTTCCGTCTTCCGGATGTGGGCGTCTCTGCGGTTTGGCCGTGGAAAACCCGTTCTCTTTTCCACGGTATCCCCTCTTTCCCCTGTTTCCCAAATTCTTCCACTTGTCCGTTCCACGAACTGTGGATAACTATCCTTCCTTTATACGCGTCTGAATGCTTTCGATCGTATCCGCAAATCCGCTGTCTTCCTCCAGCATCTTTTCGATCTTTCTGCACGCCGATATTGCCGTCGTGTGATCGTCGCGGTCAAACAGCGTCGCGATTCTTTTATAAGGAAGACTGAGCAGTTTCAGACAGAAATACATCGCGATCTGCCGCGGAACAACCACTTCCTTGTCACGCCGCTGCGACATTAAGCTTTCGATCGGGATCGAATAATACTCCGCGACCGTTTCCTTGATCCGGTCCGGGGTCACGATGATATCCTTTTTTTGCGGAAGCATGTCCTTCATGGCTTCCTTCGCAAGGTTCATCGTGATCGGCAGGCGTTTCAAACGCGCGTACGCTATGACGCGGTTCAGACTTCCTTCGAGCTTCCGGATGTTGTCGACGATGTTTTCCGCGATGAAATTGATGATATCGTCGGAGATATCGACGTGTTCGTTCTGCGCGCGGTTCCTTAAAATTGCGGTCCTCGTTTCGAGATCCGGCGCCTGGATGTCCGCGACAAGACCCCATTCGAAACGCGAGGAAAGACGTTCCTCAAGCGCCTTGATCTCCTTCGGCGGACGGTCCGAACTGATGACGATCTGCTTTCCCGCGTTATGCAGTGTGTTGAAGGTGTTAAAGAACTCCTCCTGCACGGACTGTTTTCCCGCGATAAACTGGATATCGTCGATCATGAGAAGATCGACATTCCGGTACCGCTGCCGGAATTCGACATTTTTGCCGGCGCGCAGCGCTTCGATCAGGTCGTTCGTGAACATTTCGCTCGTCACGTATACGATGCGCGCGGACGGATTCGCTTCCTTCACGGCATGTCCGATCGCGTGCATCAGATGCGTCTTGCCGAGACCGACGCCGCCGTACAGAAACAGAGGATTATACGCTTTGCCCGGCGCTTCGACGACCGCAGCCGCTGCCGCGTGCGCGAAATTGTTCGACTTGCCGACGACGAACGTATCGAAGGTGTACTTCGGATTCAGCGTGAGAGAGTTGATGGAGACCTCTTCCGACGGGGACTTGACAAAATCCCTGCGCTGGGACGGCAGGATCAGAAGCACGTCCAGAATATCCGGTTCCGCCTTCTGCACGGCGGTGCGGACGTGATCGAAATAGTATTCCGTGATCGTATTCTTCACGACCTCGTCCGTCGCTTCCAGCACCAGGATGCCGTTCTGTACGACGACGGGATCGAGCGCGTCGATCCAGCGGTGAAACGTCACCGCCGTGAGCTGCGGACGGATGCTTTCCCGCGCGTCGTACCAGATTTTTTTGAGATCTTCCATAGTGTTTCCCCAATCTTTTTGCGTAAAAAAACTCAAAGCGTTTTTATGACGCTCCTATACCGCTATTATCATAACAGATTTTTTTCGGAAAGAAAAGCGTTTTCGGGAAAAAAGAACCGGCCTCGTAACGGTCGGTTCTCTCCTTTGATGTGATTTTTTCATGCCATGGTGCGTTTCGGTCGTAGGGTTTCCTTACGGCTTCGGCAGCGCGATTGCGCAGTCGGAAAGGACGGTTTCCGCCCATCCGGTGGTTTGGAAGCCGTATTCCGGATACGGCTGCGGCCCGCCGTCGTCGGAAAGCAGAACGGGCGCTCCGGTTTTTGTTCCGTCGACCGGATCGAGACAGGGAACGAATCCGGTCATTCTCACAAGCTTCGGGATCAGCATGACCGATTCGATCCCGTCCCAGTCCTCCGCATGGATCGGCAGCTCGATTTTCCAGTCGTCGCCGCCCATGTTGTCCGGAATGCGGCTTTCGATCCGCTCACCGTTTACGTAAACGTCGAACTGCAGTCCTTCCGTCCGACTGTTGAAGGCGGCGCGGATGAGATCCTTGTCGAACGTTTCGGCGCTTATGTCCTTCAATCCGATCGTGACGCCGCCGGGCAGGTAGGAAACCTCGAACGTGAGCGTGACGCCGTCAAACGAAACGGTGCGGTTTTCGATCGAGACGAAATCCAAGCTCTTCTGATCGAGCGTCCATACGGTGATCGGCGCGGAGCCGGCAAGCGACAGAGACAGCGTCTTCGTTTCGTGCCGGTTGCCCGCCGTCGTATCGAACGTGAACACGTGCTTTACCCGCGCGACGTTAAAGGTTTTCCCGGTTTTGATGTCATCCTCATTGTTGATGTAGTAATACAGCGTCATGTCGACGGCGCCGTCGGGCAGCGGAGAGGCAAGATCGATCTCCGTCTGCATATAGAAGCCGCTTTCCTCCTTGTTGTAACTCGGGATCACGCCGTGTCCGTAGCTGCCGAACGTATATGGCGTACCGTTGACGGCGCCGAGCACCTCATAGGTCGTCATGTCGAGATTGTGCGTATAGGGCGTCTCGGTGTTTCCGAAACCGACCAGAAAATCGCCGGCATACGGGCATTCGAAATATGCGGTGACGATCAATTGACTGCCGTCGTAATACACCTCGGAAAGCTGCGGATCGAGCGAAAGGAGGTACGCATATTCGTTCGGATCGATCACGGGACCGTCGCCGGGCTCGGTCACGCGGCGGTTGAATTCCGCGTCGCTTCTGAGCTCGCCGGAGTAGCTTCCGATCAGCTCCACGCGTCCGCTGACGTTTTCGGGTTTCGCGCTTTCGATTGCCTGCTCGATCTCCTTGATCGGTTCGCGTTCGTCCGGCTTCTGCATAAAGTAGGTTTCGGTCGTCGTGTCCGGATGCGCGATCCGGTACAGTCCGTCCGCAACGCCCGGCACGGTAAAGCCGAGCGTAAGATAGATCATGACGCACGCCGCTGCCGCGATCGCGACGGGCTTCCACATCCTTGCAAACGATACGCGCTTTTTCGGAAGCTTCCGATGAAGCCGTGCATTGATGCGGGCCTTTGTTTCCGGCGTCAAAAGGATATCGGGATCGATCGCGTTCAAGAGCTGTTCTTTCTGCGCGTCGTTCATGGTTTCGAATTTCTGTTCCAGCTTGCTGTTCATGGTTCTTCTCCCTTCCATGCTTCTTTGATCTTCTGCAGCGCGCGCTTTGCCCGCTGCACGACGGTGTTCGGTTTCATGCCGAGCCGTTTGCCGATCTCGGCGCTCGTCATGCCGAGCCAGTATTTTGAAAGCAGGATCGTCGCGTCCGGTTCGCCGAGCGCGCGGATCCGTTCGATGAGCGCGTCGTTCGAGAGCAGCGCGATCGCTTCCTCCTCGGCGGACCGTTCGGACGCGGTTTCGTCCCAGAGCGCGTCCTCCGACGGGACCGGCATACGCGCGCTTTTGCGCAGGTGATCCAGCGCTTTGTGTTCCGCGATCCGGATGAGATACGCGGGAAACACCGCGCCGGAAAAATCCAGCCGCCGTCTGTGCCGGAAGAGATAATAGAAAACGTCCGACACGCATTCCTCGACGTCGTCCTCGGAGAAATTTCGCAGCACACGCCGCACGGTCACATAAACAAGTCCGCCGTATCGATCCAGCAGCGTTCGGATCCCGCCTTCCGGATCGGTTTTCATCAGGTTTGACAGATCTTCCAAACGGCGCCTCCTTTCTGTTTTTGAACATGTTCTGTCAAGAAAGCGTTTCGGGAGAAGAAAAAGTGACGCTTTTTGCAAAAAAGTTCTGTTTTTACACATGATAACAGAAAACAGCGTTCTTTTTGCAACAGAAATATGTACGAAAAGAAAAGTTTTCCGCCGTATCCTTGCATCGACGCGGGCTGCGGGGTATAATCGAACCGATAAAAGAGGTGTGTCATGAAACAGAACTTCAAGCCGATCGTCAATTCCGATCTGATCGGCGACTACGTCACCATAGAGCTTCCGGGCTTTCCCGGACCGCATCCGAAGCCGGAGCAGTGCCGCATCCACTACCTGACCATGGGAAGGGGCGAGCCGCTGCTGCTCATACATTCGGTGGGGCAGTCGATCTACACCTGGCGCGAGCTGATGCCGAAGCTCGCGGAACAATACTGCGTGATCGCGATCGATCTTCCGGGCTTCGGATTTTCCGACCGTCCGCTTTCGCTGAACTATTCGATGGACGAAATGGCCGGCGCGATCGTAAAATGTCTCGACGCGATCGGGATCAAGCGGACGCATGCGCTCGGCGTGACGATGGGCGCGGTCTATCTGATGTACGCCGCCGTCCGGTATCCGGACCGGTTCATGAAGGTCATTGCGCTCACGCCGGGCGGGATCACGGACAGAATGCCGAAAAAGATCCGGCGGCTCGAAGGACCGTTCGGCGCGTTCTGGCGCGAGATGTACAGCAAAAAGGATTTCGAAAAATACATGCCTCTGTTCTATTACGACGGCACGGTCTGCACCGAAGCGGTCGTAGATCAGTATTACAAGACCTGCGACGATCACGCGTCGCGGCAGGCGATCATGTACGCGATCCGCAATTTCGACGAAGAATACGCGCTCGAAGCGATCCGAAAGACCGCCCGCGAGTTCTTCATAATCTGGGGCGACGAGGACCGGCTGCAGCCGATCGCGCGGCTGTTCGAGCTTCGTG
>CAMYWS010000053.1 GCA_947302865.1 uncultured Clostridia bacterium | reverse complement strand
CTGTCCACGATCAGCTGCGCCCACAGCGCCGCGTAGGAAGGCGCCTTGACGTCCTTGGTGTAGATGTGCCAGTACTGCGTGTCGTTGCCGTTTGCGTCCTTATAGGACTTGGTATCGACATTATAACCCTGCACAATGTCCCACCAGCTCTTGATCGGTACGCCGTCCGGGAAATCGCGGGTGTTGTAGAACCACGGATTGAAGGTGGAGTACAGCGGCATGCCGTACTGCATCAGCGCGGGATCGATGTGCTCGCAGATCGCGGCGGGATAATAGGCCTTGACGATGTCGTACAGAACGAGGTCGCTGTAGATCTCGCCGGACGAATCCTTGCAGAGCAGCACGTCCGCATAGATCTTGCCGGAGTCGTAGTCGCGCTCGAGCATGCCCTTGACCTCGTCGGTATCGCACTGAACGAACTCCCACTCGACGTCCGGATAGTCGCGCGCGATCTTTTTCTTTGCGGTGTTGGCGTCGGTCGTCGTCGCGTAGATCTTGACGACGCCGCCCTCCTTCTTTGCCATCTCATACAGCTCGTCCATCGACATATGGTTCCAGTCGATGCCGTCCTCGCCGATCTGGTCGATCGTTTCAACGCCGGTCTTCGGGCCGTCGTTTCCGGCGTTCGTACCGGTGTTGCCAGTACTGCCGGAGCCGCCGCAGGCAGCCGCCGCAAGGATCAGCAGCATGGTCAGAATGACCGCGATTGTCTTTTTCATAGAACACCGTTTCCTTTCCGTTAAAATGAAGTGTAGCGGACGTCAGTCGTCGATACCCGCCTTATGCTTGGTCTTGGCAAACTTGATCAGTCTGCCCGTACTCTTATTATACACGTTCATGCGGCCCGGATGCAATACAACAAATACATTCTGATTCATATCATATTCAACAAGGCCGACCTGGATCGCGAGAAATTCGGTTTTTCCGACCGTCAGCGTCACGAGCGTTTCGCTTCCGGCGGGCTGGTTCGCGTAGATCTTCGCCGCGACCGTGTTCTTGTGATGCGGATCCTCGGTATAGATATCGACCATTTCGGGACGCAGACCGAGCACGCACTCGAATTCTTCATTCTCCGGGATTTCCTCGTCGAGCTTGAGCGTTTCGTGCGGGAACACGTAGGTGCCGAACTCGCTCGTGACCGACAGCGTGTCACCGTTGTACTGACCCTTGGCGTCGATGAAGTTGATGCGCGGATTGCCGATGAAGTCCGCCGCTTTGAGGTCGATCGGGTTCGTGTACAGTCCCAGCGGCGTATCAATCTGCGAAATCTCACCTTCCTTGAACAGGGCGATCTTCGTGGACATCGTCAGCGCTTCGACCTGGTCGTGCGTGACGTAAATGATCGTCGTGCCGGTATCCTTGTGCAGACGCTTCAATTCTGCGCGCATGTCGATGCGGAGACGCGCGTCGAGATTCGAAAGCGGTTCGTCCAGAAGCAGCAGCTTCGGACTGGACGCGATGGCGCGCGCGATCGCGACGCGCTGCTGCTGTCCGCCGGAGAGCTCGTTCGGATAGCGGTCGCGGTACTCTTCGATGCGCATGGTTTTCAGCGCGCGCATGACCGTTTCCTCGATCTCCGCCTTTTTCATTTTCTTGATCTTCAGACCGAATGCGACGTTCTGGAACACCGTCATGTGCGGCCACAGCGCGTAGCTCTGGAACACGAGGTTCAGTCCGCGCTTGCTCGGCTCTTCGTAGAACGCCTTTTCCGCGTCGATCATCGGCTTGTCGTCGATGGTCATCGTGCCGTGCTGCGGCTTTTCAAGCCCGGACACGACGCGAAGCGTGGTCGTCTTGCCGCAGCCGGACGGCCCCAGAAGCGTCATGAAGTCGCCGTCCTCGATCGTGAGATTGATGTCGCGGAGCACGTGGTTTTCTCCGTAGAATTTATCAATGTGACTTAAAACGATCTTGCTCATAGTCAAATCCTTTCTGTAAATCGGTCCTTGATGGATTACATGCTCTTGCTGACGTTGCCGCCGAACTTGTCTGCGATCTTATTGGTGATCAGAATGAACGCGATGATGATGATGCAGATCGCGTCGCCTGCCTGCGGCATCGTCTCCGCATAGGTAAAGGACAGGAATGACAGCGTGTAGTTTTCTTCGCTTGTGATGAGGATCGCGATCAGGTCGAGCTCCTTCGCGATGCTGATGAAGGAAAGCAGGAAGCCCGACAGGAAGCCGTGTCTGGCAAGCGGGATGATGATGCTGCCGATCCTGCGCCAGAAGCCCGCGCCGTTGATCGTCGCCGCCTCCTCAAGCTCGACCGAGATCTGCATCATGTTCGACGAACCGGACCGGCTTGCGAACGGGAAATGCTTGACGATCGAGACGAGCAGGATCAGCATGAACGTGCCCGTCAGCGACGGGATCAGCCCGCCCAGATGCGGCTGGCTGAACATCGCGTAATAGATCGCGGAGAACGCGACGCCGCTCATCAAGTACGGAATGAAGATGAGCTGTTCGACCGCGTTGCCGTACCACTTGCCTCTGCCGCGGGTCGTGATGTATCCGAAGAACTGTCCGAAGACCGCCGTGATCGTCGACGCGATCAGACTGAGCTTTACGGTGTTCCACAGCGAATGGAAGAACAGCGGATTCTTGAAAAGCCCCTCGCGGTCGAACGCCGGGTTCGGCGCATTTTCCAGCTCGCCGACCCATGCGTAGAAAGAAAGGTTGCTGAGCTTGTAGCCGCCGCCCGGGACGATCTGGAACGATTCCATGACGAGGAAGAACATCGGCAGGAACATCGCGACGATCAGGAAGATCGTAAGAAGCGTCAGCATCGGCCACTTTGCGCCGCCGAGCGGGATCGGATTGGAGCGCGTGCCCTTGCCGCCGATCGTCGCGTATGATTTGCGCGTGCCGATCAGCCGCTGATTGATGAAGATCGTGCTCGCCGCGAGCAGGATCATGACGATCGAAAGGATGTAGCCGACCGCCTCGGTGCTGGACTGACCGAGGAACCATTTCATCTTGGTTGCCAGCACGTGATAACCCGCGGGCTCGCCGAGACGCGCCGCCACGCCATAAGTGCCGATCGACTTCGATATCGTCATGATCGTCGCCGACAGGATCGACGGCAGCACGAGCGGCAGTGTGATGCTCTTTAAAATCTGCGCCTTGTTCGCGCCCTGGATCTCGCCCATCTCCTCCAGTTCGGAGTTGATCGACCGCAGCGCGCCGGATACCATGATGTACGAGAATGCGTAGTAGTGCAGCACCATGACAAGGATGATCGCGATGGGCCCGTACGCCAACCAGTCCGGCACGGGGACGCCCATGCCGGTCAGAAGCCCGTAAAAGCCGCCGAACTTCGGCGTACGGAAGACCGTCAGCCACGACAGCGCCTTGCACCACGACGGGATCATGTACGGGATCAGAATCAGCGAGGACAGAAGCCCCTTGCACGGGATGTCGGTACGCACCATCAGCCACGCCATCAGCGCGCCGAGCGGAACGGAGATGACGGTCACGAACAGACCGACGATCAGCGAGTTGAACAGCGGCTCCAGAAGGTTCACGTAGATCAGCGTGCCCTTGAGCCCCATGCCGCCCGACGAAACAAAGTTCTCCCTGCCGAACAGGTACCGCCACGAATACAGCGTATAGCTGCCGACCTGCGCGTCCGGATACAGCTTGCGGACTTCCCGCAGCGCGCCTCTCGTCGTGACGAACGTATTCTGGATCATCGTCAGCAGCGGGATGATGATGAAGATAAACAGTATGATCAGCGTGATCGCAACAATCACGTTGAACGGATTGCCGACGACGTTCAGAAACTGGTTTTTGAACCGTTCCTTCGTCATCGGAGGACGTTTCCATCCTTTCTTTGCCATACAGAACCCTCCAATTTCGACTTACAGATTGATCAGACGATTACCGTTCCTCTTCGCGTTCCTTTTTCAGAAGCGTATAGACGTCGTAGATATCGGTGATCTGATAGTCCGGTTCGACGTCGTATTTCCCGATATCCTTCTGCGGCGTCAGGAACGAATTGATCTTGAATACGCGTCCGAAGCCCATCCTGCGCGGACCGAGGACGTCGCGGGAAAGCGTATCGCCGACGAACGCGCACTCGGAAGGATCGAGATTCGCCTGTTTCAGTGCGACGGTGAAGATGTTCGGATGCGGTTTGCGGTACCCCGTGACCGACGAAAGCGTGATGTCGTCGAAATACTGCCGCACGCCGTACTTCTCGAGCGTGTCGAACACCTGAAACAGACTGCCCGTGTTGCTGACGACCGAAACGTGCATTTTGAGGTCCTCTTTGAGTCCCTTCAGCATCTCTGCCCCGTGCTCCCGAAGTCTGCGGTCATAGAAGGTCGTTTCCCACATATGCGCGATCTCTTCGCTGACGGCGCGGAGCTTCTCCCGGTCGACCGGAATATCCTTAAATCCCCAGTCCGGCCAGATCTCCTCCGGCTTCAGCTCCCGGAGCGTGCGCTCGGAATCCTTCTTGTATGCGTTGATCCCCTTTCCGACGATCTCCCACAGCGGCTCCGCCTCATACGGGACTTCGATCCCGTGCTTTTTCAGGATCTCATACAACGCATATGCGGTCGCCCGATCGTTTTTCCCGTCGGAATACAGATCTTCGAGCGTTCCTCCCATGTCGAACATGACTGCCTTGATCATTTGCTATTCTCCTCCCGCAATATGGTCAACCCGAAGCGCAAACGTTTGCGCTTTGCTGATTCAATATTACCACGGACATCCCTGATTGTCAATCATCTTTGTGCAAATTTATGCGAAAAACCCTTTATGATTTTACATATAACGAGCCGTTTTCCGGTATGGTATATGGTATATCGCGCGCGGCGCGCAGGAGGCAGCGCTTTATTTACGATCCCCTGTCCCGGAAGATGCCGTCCGGGCGGCTCCCGCTGTTTCGCGTCACGCACATGCGGCGGATGCGTTCCGTGCGCACACGTCCCGATCCGGTTTCCGGATACGCGTGCGGCACGGTGCGGTTTCACCGTCGGGCGAATATCCCGACGCTCTTTTCTGTATCGTTATTCCGAAGAACCGGTTTCGGATCGCCGGTTCCCCGTTGTTTTCCGAATTAAGGTTGACAAGTCCGGTATTCGGTGATAATATAATTGCATAAAAACGTAAACGTTTGCGCCAACGTGTTACGTACCATATCAGAAAGGCGGCGAGGTTATGTCAACGTTGGCCGGTTATATGCTCGGTCATTTTTCGCTCCTCCAGTATGCGGAGTTCCTGATCCGGATACTGGTTTCCTGCTTCTGCGGCGCGTGTATCGGCTATGAACGGACAAAGCGGCTGAAAGAAGCCGGCATCCGCACCCACATCATCGTCTGCTGCGCGGCTGCGCTGACGATGCTCATATCCAAATACGGATTTGTCGATATGAGCATGGAAGGCGAGTTCTTCCCCGGAACGCACAGCACGGACCCCGCCCGTCTTGCGGCGCAGATCATCAGCGGCGTTTCCTTCCTGGGCGCTGGGATCATCTTCCGCAACGGCAACTCCGTGCGCGGTCTGACCACGGCGGCGGGCATCTGGGCGACGGCGGCGATCGGTCTTGCGATCGGCGCGGGCATGTATGTGATCGGTCTGATCGGCACGCTGATCATCGCTGCCATTCAGATCATCATGCACCGCTTCACGATCGGTACGGATTCCATGATGATCGGCACGATCAGCTGCCGGACGGAAAAGCCCGATCATTTCCGGAAAGCGCTCGACGAATACGTCGCCAAGAACAAAATGCAGGTCATTGCAACGAAGGTCAAATTCAGCGAAGACGGCAGCGAGACTTATCAGTTCACGCTGCGCATGCATGTAGATACGACGGTGAACGATCTCCTGCAGTTTCTGGAATCCGTCGAAAGCGTCAAAGCAATCAGCTGCGAGATCGAAAAATAAACGCGGCGATCGATTAAAGCCGCTCCGAAAGGAGCGGCTTTTTCATCTTCATTTCATCTGTTTTTCTGCGGCGGCGTGTTTTTTCGCGGACAGGAGATAGAACGGGATCGCAAGGAGCTGCGCGCCGACCGAAACCGCGGCCATGACCGGGATGCTGCGATCGTACAGCACGCCTAAAAACCAGCTTCCCAAAAACCAGCAGACGCCGAATGCGCATTCGAAGATCCCGTAGCCGGTGGCGCGGCTCTGTTTCGGCACGATGTTGGTGACCGCGGCTTTCAGGATCGATTCCTGCGCGCCCATGCCGACGCCCCACATCACGATCCCGGCAAGAAGCAGCGGGATGCTGTCGGCGGCAAACACAAGGACCGCGAACGGCGCGGACAGCAGCGTGGACCACACCAGGGCGCGAATCCCCTTTTTATCGTACAAAAGGCCGAATCCGAGCGCGGCGACGGCGTCCACCAGCATTGCGCCCGCATAGAGCAGCGGAAGCGTTTCGGACGCAAACGCATAGGTCTTTGCAACGTGCATGACCACGACGGAATAATCGATGAACCCGAACGCAAACAGACTGATCCCCGCGATATAGAGGATAAACTCGCCGCCGAGCCGGAACGGGATATACTGCTTCGGTTCCGGCTCAAACCGCTCCGGATTCGGGAACTTTGCCCGCGTGATCAAAAGCAGGATCAGCGTGATCGCGCCGGGAACTGCCAGCACCGCAAAGCAGACCGCATATGTTTTCAGCACGGAATCGTCCTGTCGGAACAGCATGACCAGATACAGCAGCACCGGTCCCAGAAACGCGCCGATCTGATCCAGCACTTCCTGCAGCCCGAAGCTTTTGCCCGCACCTTCCTGCGACGCGGCAAACGACATGATCGTATCCTTCGCGGGCTTTTTGATCGCCTTCCCCATCCGCTGAACGACAAGCAGAACGCAAGCCGCGATCCAGCCGTGACTGCCGACCAGCGCTAGCGCCGGTACCGCCGCAATATCGAGCACGTACCCGAGGATCGTCATCGGCCAGTATCGTTTGGTCCGGTCCGTGATCTTGCCGAAGACGTAGCGCATGGAGTAGCCGATCATTTCGCCCAGGCCGGAAATGAATCCGATCGTGCCCGCCGACGCGCCGAGCATCGATAGATACGCACCGCGAATGCTGGAAGCGCCTTCATGCGTCATGTCCGAGAACAGACTGACGATCCCGAACAGCACGATGAACAGCATCGCGCGGGAAAGCGCTTGTTTTTTCATTCGACTCATCCCCCGTTAACGGCTTTCGCCTCTGATTCGGGTCATTATAAACCCTTTCACCCCAAACGTCAACAGCCCCGGTCATCCCCTTATCCTCTCAGCGAAGACGCGGATACGGGGAATGTAAAATAGGTGTCC
>CAMYWS010000052.1 GCA_947302865.1 uncultured Clostridia bacterium | reverse complement strand
TAGATGATCGTCCTTTGACAGAACTCGGCTTACGGCTTGCTCACCGTCATTTTTTATACAGTCAGAACGGGAGGGGAGAACATGGAATCCATTCGGAACAGAGACGCGTATTCGCATATCCTTCGCGAGGAGATCATGCCCGGAACCGGATGTACCGATCCCATTTCGATCGCATACTGCGCCGCAAAAGCGCATCAGGTCCTCGGCATGCAGCCTACTGCCGTGACCGTTTCCGCAAGCGCAGGCATACTTAAAAATGTGAACAGCGTCGTCATTCCGAATACGAACGGGCTCATCGGCATACGCGCTGCCGTTGCTGCGGGGATCGTCTGCGGCGACGCAGACAGGGGCATGCAGGTGATCAGCCGTGTAACGGAGGAACAGCGCGCCGCCGTCGCGCGCTTTCTGCAGTCCGCCAACATCGACGTTTCGTGCGCGGAGACCGATTGCCAGCTGTACATCAGCATTACGCTGTACGCAAGAACATCCTACGTCCGCGTCGTAATCGCAAACGAACATACCAATATCGTCGAGATCATGAAAAACGGTGAAGCGCTGGTGAAGCGTCCCATCGCCGTGCAGGCCGATGCGCGTCCGGTCGACCGAACCTTTATGAATCTGCATGACATCACTGTATATGCGGAAAACGCGGATCTTGCAGACGTACAGGATCTTCTCGACATGCAGATCGAATACAATTCGGCGATCTGCGAAGAAGGTTTGCGTTGCAATTTCGGCGCGAATGTCGGAAAGGTCCTTCTTTCCGAAAATGCATCCGCCGCAGAAACCGTTGTGAAAGCATACGCCGCTGCCGGCTGCGACGCGCGTATGAGCGGATGCGAAATGCCCGTCGCAGTCCTTTGCGGTTCCGGAAGTCAGGGGATCGCCGCATCCGTTCCTGTCATCTGCTATGCAAAGCATTATACGATCGACAAGGAGCGCACATACCGCGCGCTGATTTTGTCCGACCTTCTCACTGTGTATCAGAAAGCATACGCCGGACGCAGCGCCGCATACTGCGGCGCGATCATGGCGGGATGTGCCGCCGGCGCAGGGATCGCGTATCTTCTGGGCGGAGATGAAGCGGCTGTTGCGCACACGCTGACCAATGCGATCGCCATGATTCCGGGTATGGTCTGCGACGGTGCAAAACCGTCCTGCGCGGCAAAGGTCGCGGCTGCTGTCGATACCGGCATACTGGGATACCGGATGTATCTGCACAATCGGCAAACGCATCGGGAAGACGTTTCCGCGCCCGACGCAGACGCAGCGATCCGCAGCATCAATCTTATGAACTGAATCAAGCACAAAAAAGAACGGCCCGAAAGCCGTTCTTTCTTCTCTTTTACGGATTCAGCCGATACAGCATACCGGAATCGTTGCTGCAGACGATCGCTGCATTTTCATCGAAAAACGCATAGTCGATATCATAGCTTCCGCGTTCCGCATTGGAGATCAGGATATGCTTTACGTGATATTGTTCAAACAGATCCAAATGACTCGACGGTTCCTCATACATCAAAGCAACGTCCGCTTCGCGCTCGTTCGGATCGATCCCGTGATACCAGAGAAACGTCCCGGTCCCGGTGACGATGTTCCGTCCTGTCAGCGGCGTGATCAGATTCCAGTGGTAGCTGTTTGCCAGGATCACTTCGTCCGGCTCCGTAACCGACTTGATCTGCTCGGACAATTCCGCTTCGCTCTTTGTGTAGACCTGATACGAGCTCCTGCATTCGCGCACGATCGTCATTACGGATGATACAGTCATAATGAATATCAGCAGATATGACGCGATCGTCAGCGTCGCAGACGCGCCGACAAAGCGTTCTTTTCTTTTGCTTTCGGCCGCAAGATCGGAGACGCGTCCCCACACGAACAGGATCAGCGTGAGGAGGCAGAGGATGACCGTCCAGATCACAGACAGTTTTTTCATAGGAAATGCCGCAGAACGGTATTCGTCCAGCCAGATGACAAACAGGGAAACCGTCAGCCATACGGAAAGCGTCAGCGGCGGGATCATGCGCACATATTGGGTGCGATCCGAACGCGCGTGCCAAATCGCGCCGATACAGAGCGCAAGCAGGATGCCCGCGGAGAAAAACAGTGTCAGCGCTGTCCCGGGACGCATCGACATGCCGCCTTCGGCGTCAAATGCCAGTTTATAGAGATCATACAAAAGGATCATTCCCGTGATCGCGGCAATGCAGATCCGATGCGTACGCGCGCGGTCAATTGCACTGCTTCTGCATTGTACGGCATGCGACGCACGGCTTCCGAGCACAAACAGCAACTTGGAAACCATTCCGCATGTAAACGCGTACCATACGAACAGCAGCTTGTTGTTGTCGTAATTGTTCGGCTGGAATTCGATCAGCTCCGCGACGACAAAGAGCAGGATCGCACCGGCATAGATCTTTTTATCGCGTTTCGGCAGGATCAGGAACGCAAACGGTGCAAGCAGGAAAATCAACCCGAGATTTTTTACATAGAACCAAAGGTATGAATCTGCTTCGTTCGCCCAATTCAGATGAAAGCGGACCAAGCTGCTTTCGGACGCCTGTCTGAACGTGAACAGGATCAGCTGCGGCGCGGCAATGAGGCAGGTCACCCCGGCATACAGTATCCATAAAAGAAGGCGTTTCTTTTCAAACCGGACGTCGATCAGATCGATCAAGCAATACGCGGCGCTGACTACACCGAGCGCAAGGAAGGAGTGCGTGTGGATCATCGGCAGAAGTCCCGCGATCACGGCAAGCGGTATGACATTCTCCCTCTTCCGTTCAAAGGCAAAGCCGTGCAGCAGATACAGGCAGGGGAAGAGGAATGCCCATCCGAACAGCGTAGCGCGCTGCGGAATCAGCATGTCCACGATTGGGTTCACCCATCGTAATCCGAGCGACGGCATATTGGTCGGCGTCTGATAGAATCCGTCCAGCAGCGCCTGTGAAACCGTCTGTCCGGGCATCCGGATCAAAGAGGACAAAAGACCGCCCGATTTTGATAGATCGAAGAAATAGAAAAATCCGAATCCGCTGCCGAAAAAGAACAGGATCGTTGCAAACATCGCTCGTGTTCTGCGCTTCAGCCATTGTTCAAAAAACATGTATACGCCGAATACGACAAGGATGAACGCATAGAACGCGGAAGCGATATACGCGCCGCGAATCGACATGCCGAGCTGATACAACGACGCACCGGAGGTTTCGCACAAAAAAGGATAGTTCAGCGCATGGCCCGGAAAAATGCTGTATTGCGGCGGGAAGGTCGTCTGTTCCGCAATGCTCGTGATAAAGCCGAGGTGCATGGCAAGGTCGCCGTAAGTCACCTGTCCGACCCAAATGCTTCCGTTATCCTCCCGATGCAGAATGTGCGTATGCAGAAGAGTGAGACAAAGGATCAGGATCGGGATCGTCAAAAGCAATACCGTCCAGTCGTGTCCGATGCGATACGATCCGGCTATGCCTTTTTTCATTCTGAAAACAAGTACAACCGCACAGCCGACCGCGACGAGAAATGCAGCAACGGCGGAAAGGATCTGCGCGGTTAACGTGAACCCGACGAGAAGTGCAAACAGAGAGGGGAACCATGTCAGCATCAAAAGGCCCAGCGCAAGGCCGAGCCGGATCCGGTTTGCAAATTTATGTTTACGGAATACGATCCCGGAGATTAATACCCCCGAGATCGCAAACAATACTGTAAATAGTACAGCGATCATCATTTTGTAATGAACAGTATGCCGGTCGTATCAGGCCCGCAATGCGCGCAGATGGTCGCGCTCGCCTGCGTGATATAAATCTCACGGAACGGCTGAAGCTGCATCGCAAGCGCCTTCATGGCAAGGAGCACGTCCGGATCCGAGCCGGAATGCGTGATGAAACAGCGGTCGAGGACGATGTCGTCGCGATCCTTGATCATGTCCTCAACGTACTTCAATGCGCTCCGTTTATAGGAACCCATATACTTCTTGCCGACGGTCATTGAGCCGAACTGATCGTTCCGGACCATGATACACGGCTTGATGCTCATCAGGGACGCGCCGAACTGCGCGAGCCCCGAACATCTGCCGCCCGCATGGAGATACTTCAGATCGTCGAGAATGAACGAAGCGCTGACCTTGTCCGTGATCGGCGTGACTTCATCAACAATCTGCTTTGCGCCGAGACCTTTTTTGATACGCTCGCCGCATTCGCAGACAATATGTCCGCTGCCTGTGGACAAACTCTTGGAATCGATCACGAACACGCGGTCCGGTCCGAACAGCTCTCCCGCAAGGCGCGCATTGTTGCACGTCGAGGATAGCCCGCTTCCGAGCGAAACGTGTACGACGTCATATCCCTGTTCGACGTACGTGCGGAAGATTGATTCATATTCGTCGATATTCATCGCGCAGGTGCTCGGCAGGGTATGGTTGGTTTCGTAGTTCTCGTAAATCTCTTTATGTGTGATGTTAACGCCGTCCAGATATTCGTTTCCGTTCAGCCGAACGTGAATATGAACGAAATCGACGTCGTATCGTTTCGCAAGCTCCGGACCGATATCGCAGGAGCTGTCGGCAATCAATTTAACAGGGCGCATCGTCTTTTCCTCCTGTATAAATTATACCATGTAATGATTCATATGTCAATTTTTGAAAACTTGCTGCACAATTTAAACGTGAGATATCAACCGAATCGTGCATAAAATGCAACAATCTTGTGAACTGCATTGACGAAACGCAGAAAATTGGATAACATAAACGAGAAGAACGGGAAAGGAGGGGGAACTGCATGGCAAAGAATCCTTATACGGTGCTCGGCGTATCCGAAAATGCAACAGACGAAGAGATCCGTGCTGCGTATCGCAGACTTGCCAAGCAATACCACCCCGACCTGAACCCGAACGACCCGACAGCGGCCGCGAAAATGAACGACGTCAACGTCGCGTACGATCAGATCAAGACCGCAGAAAAACGCGCCGCGTATCGCGAATCCACGCAGCAATCGTACTATCATCAGCAATACGGCTACGGTCAGGACCCCTGGCAGTCGTATCGACGGACCGGACAGGGGTATTACGGCGGTTCCTACGCCGGTGGAAGTCAATCCGACGGAAACGAGCCGCCGTTCGGCTGGGGTTCCATATTTGAGGAGGAGCAGCGGAGGAGGACCGTCAATCCGTACCGTATGCGTGCTTTGCGTCTGCTGCTTCTGTTCGTGTTTTTCACGATGGTATTGATGTTTACAAGATGTGTGCTGAACGGCTGTCTGTACACATGTTATTATCCTCTTTTCGGTTCCGCCGGTCATGAAACGGTTCACGATCAAGCGGAAGAACGGGAAGTATCTGATACAGGAGACCAGTATGAACTTTCGTAATCGTTTCTATCGTTTCATGCAGGGACGCAACGGGGTGGACGCGCTCGCAAAGTTTCTGAACAAGCTGAGCTTCGGATGCCTTTTTGCAGCGATCCTTTTTACGCTTGTGTCGCTGATTTGTCTACGGCACAACGCTCTTTCCGCTTCAACGGTTTTCCGCATTTTATATTATGTCTTTTTCGGCATCGGCATTGCCGTTCTTGTTCTATGGCTCTTCCGCGTTTTCTCCCGGAACGTCGCGAAGCGTCAAACGGAAAACACGCGTTTCGAATACCGGATGCAGAAGATCCGCCGGAAGATCGCCGCATGGAAACAGCAGTGGAAAGACCGGAAAACGTACAAATACTTCTCCTGTCCGAACTGCAAACAAAGGATCCGCGCGCCGCGGCATAAGGGAAAGATCCGTGTGACCTGTTCCAAATGCGCGCATGTGTTCATTACAAAAACATAATATTGCGAAAACCTCCGATTGTGGTATAATACATGTAACACGTCGGAGGTTTTGTTATGAGTTACGCAGATCGTGTCTATATTGAAAACTGCATACGCATCCTGAACGAAGGCATCTGGGATACGGATCTGAACGTTCGGCCGCATTGGGAGGACGGAACGCCCGCGCATACCGTCAAGCTGTTCGGCATTGTCAACCGGTATGATCTTTCAAAAGAGTTCCCGATCATGACGCTCCGCAGGACCTATTGGAAGTCCGCCGTCGACGAGCTGCTTTGGATCTGGAAGAAAAAGTCGAACAATGTGCATGATCTGAACAGCCATATCTGGGACAGCTGGGCTGATGAGACCGGCTCGATCGGCAAAGCGTACGGATACCAGCTTGCGCAGAAGCACAAGTATCCCGAAGGCGAATTCGATCAGGTGGATCGCGTTCTGTACCAGTTGAAGAACGATCCCGCAAGCCGCCGTATCATGACAAATCTTTACAATTTCGAAGACCTGCACGAAATGCATCTGTATCCGTGCGCGTACAGCATGACGTTCAACGTATCCGGAAACCGGCTCAACGCGATCCTGAATCAGCGATCGCAGGATATGCTCGCCGCCAACAACTGGAACGTCGTACAGTATGCGGCGCTAGTCCATATGTTCGCGCAGGTTTCCGGACTGGTCCCCGGCGAGCTCGTGCACGTCATAGCGGATTGTCACATCTATGACCGTCACGTGGAAATGGTTCGGAAGATGATCTCTCTCGAGCCGTATGACGCGCCGACGTTCTGCGTCGACCCGGACGTAAAGAACTTTTATGATTTCACGACGAAGAGCTTTCGAATGGAAAACTATCAGTACCATCCGTTCGAGGAAAAGATCCCCGTCGCCATATAAAAGCCATGCGTGCGATCGTTAACGTAACGCCCCGATGGGGGATCGGAAATGAAAACCGTCTTCTTGTGCGCATCCATGCGGATATGCGCCGTTTCCGGGCACTCACGACCGGCGGCACCATCATCGTCGGTCGAAAAACGCTTGAGTCGTTCCCGAACGGCGCGCCGCTTCCGAACCGCGAGAACATCGTTCTGACGCGCGATCGGAATTATCGTGCGGGGAACGCGATCATCCTGCACAACACGGCAGAACTCCGAGACTTTCTCTCTTCGCGCGATCCCGATACCGTGTTTGTCTGCGGCGGCGAACAGATCTACCGTCAGCTGCTGCCGTTTTGCTCACACGCGCTTGTGACGCTGACGGATACTTCCGCCGCGGCGGATCGCTGTTTTCCGAATCTCAATCTTCTGCCGAACTGGATCCTCACGGAAGTCGGAGAACAACAATCAGAAAACGGTCTCTCTTTCCGTTTTCTGACCTATGCGAACACAGACGTTCGACCGATATAAAAACAGCAGCCGAACGGCTGCTGTATGGTGGAGCTTAGGGGATTCGAACCCCTGATCTCTACACTGCCAGTGTAGCGCGATAGCCAACTTCGCTAAAGCCCCGA
>CAMYWS010000051.1 GCA_947302865.1 uncultured Clostridia bacterium | reverse complement strand
AACTCGTCCGCGTCGAAGCGTTTGAGATCGTCGATCCCTTCGCCCACGCCGATGAAGCGGATCGGAACCTTAAGCGTATCGGAAATCTGCACGGTCACGCCGCCCTTTGCTGTGCCGTCGAGTTTTGTGAGGATCACGCCGGTAAGCTCGCAGACCTCCAGGAACGCTTCCGCCTGCGCGACGGCGTTCTGTCCCGTGGTCGCGTCCAGCACGAGCAGGACCTCGCACGGCACGTCCGGAAGCTCGCGCGCGATCACGCGGCGGATCTTGTTGAGCTCGTTCATGAGGTTCTTCTTGTTGTGCAGCCGTCCCGCCGTGTCGACGAGCAGCAGATCGCAGCCCTTCGCGCGATAAGAAGCGATCGCGTCGAACACGACCGCCGCCGGGTCCGCGCCTTCCTGATGGCGCACCATCGGCACGCCCGCGCGGTTTGCCCATTCGCCGAGCTGCTCGGCAGCCGCCGCGCGGAAGGTATCCGCTGCCGCGATCATGGGTTTACGACCCGCCTGCGCATACTCGTTTGCGATCTTGCCGATCGTGGTGGTCTTGCCGACGCCGTTCACGCCGACGATCAAAAGCACCGCGGGACCTTCGTCGCCCAGAAAGGGCTTATCGGTCTTCACCGCGTCCGCAATCAGCCCCTCAAGCGCCTTTTTCGCGTCCGCGCGGTCATTTAGCTTGTCCGCTTTGACCTTGTCGCGAAGACCGTCCAGCAGCCGTTCCGCCGTCTCCATGCCCATGTCTGCAAGGATCATGGCCTCCTCGAGTTCCTCATAGAAGTCGTCGTTGATGCCGTCCTTGTTGAACAGGGTGGAAAACCAGTTGCTCGTTTTGTGCATGCCTTCCTTCAAGCGGGAAAGCCAGCCTTTTTTCTTTTCCTTCTGCTCCATTATGCCGTTTCTCCGAATCTTGCCGAGACGATGCTCGAAATGCCTTTTTCTTCCATTGCGACGCCGTAAAGCGTATCGCAGACTTCCATGCTGCCCTTGCGGTGCGTGATGATGATGAACTGCGTTCCCGCGGAGTACGCCTTGAGATAGTTCGCGAACTTCGACACGTTCGCCTCGTCCAGCGAGGTCTCGATCTCGTCGAGCACGCAGAACGCCGGCGCTTTCAGCTTCAGCATGGCAAACAGCAGCGCGATCGCCGTGAGCGCGCGTTCGCCGCCCGACAGCAGCGACAACAGCTGCAGTTTCTTTCCCGGGGGCTGCGCAATGATGTCGATGTCGCAGTTCAATACGTCGTTTTTGTCCGAAAGCCGCAGCTCCGCGTGTCCGCCGCCGAACAGCTCGACGAACGTATCCGCAAAGTTCTGCTGGATCTTTTGGAACTCAACAATGAATGTCTGCTCCATCGTTTTGGTAAGCTGTCCGATCAGTGTATACAGATCCATCTTCGCCTTTTCGAGATCGGCGTACTGCGTCGAGAGCGATTCATGCCGTTCGGACACCGTGCGGTAGTCCTCGATCGCGGAAACGTTGACGTCGCCGAGCCCGCGGATCTCCGTTTTCAGCGCGCTGACGCGGCTTTGCGTCGCGCCGACCGCGATGTCATGCCGAAGTGCCTGCGCGTTCTCGTAAGTAAGCTCGTAGTCCTCCCAGATGCGGTCCGCGCTCGCCTTGAGCTCCATCTCCATGCGGCTCGTCTGCAGCTCGTTTTTGTGCTTGCGCTCGCCAAGCGTGCGGTACGAATCCGAAAGCGCGTCGCGCTCGCGCCGGTACTGGCTCAGAAGATCGTTCAGCCGCGTGCGCTCCGTTTCGAGCTTCGATTGCTCCTCCTTTGCGCGGTTCAGTTCCGCCTGCTCGCCGGAAATGCTCTGTTCCATTTCGGAAAGGCGCGCATCCGCCGCGGCGACCGACGCCTCGAGCGTTTTGATTTCCGCATCAAAGGACTGCACGCGCTGTTCGGTCAAAGCAAGCTCTCGCGTGAGCCGGTGATGCTCCGCGCGCCGCGCATCGGCTTCCTTTTCGAGCGCGGCAAGGCGAATACGCCGTTCGGTGAGCGCAGTAACGCGCAGTTCGCGGGCGTTCTTTGCCTCCGCGATCGAAAGCTGCTCCTTGCGGATATCCTCCGTGCTCGCAAGATTCTGCTTCTGAATGTCGCTCTCCACGGACGCCGCCGCCGCGCGCCGCTTTTCGATATCGGCGATGCTCTCTTTGACGTCGCCGCGCTCGTCCCTGAGCTCCTGCACGGCTTCTTCGGCGTCTTTGAGATCGCGATCGATGATCTCGCACTGTTCCTTCAAACGCACAAGCTCCAGCTCGTCCTCATGCGCCGCGCCGAGGAAGCCGTCGATCTGCACGTCCTTTTGAAGCATCTGTTTCTTCTGCGCTTCGATCTGGTTCTGTTTATCGGTAACCGCTTTCTCCGCGGTCTTCAATTGTTTTCTGATCTCTTCGACCTCACGCTCGCGTCCCAAAAGCGAGAAGCCCGTCTTTTTGAGACTGCCGCCCGTCATCGTGCCGCCGGTCGACAGAAAATCACCGAGGAGCGTTGCGATATGGAACGCGTTTTTGGATTTCCTGCGCAGCGCGATCGCCGCGTCGAGCGAATCGGTAACGACCGTGCGTCCGAGCAGATAGTCCGCAACGACGGATACGTGCTTATCGCAGGTGACAAGCTCGCTCGCAAGCCCGACGACGCCGGGTTCTTTGAGCAGCGCGCGCTCCTTTTCATTCAGCGGATTCGGCATGAGCAGCGTGAGAGGCAGCAGGGTCACACGCCCGAGATCGTTCTTTCTCGCGTACTCGATGACCGTTTTCGCGTCCTCTGCCGTCGGTGCGACGATGTTCTGGAGCGAACCGCCCAGCGACATGCCGATCGCGGTTTCGTATTTTTTCGGGACCTTCAACAGTTCCGCAACCGGACCGATGACACATCCTTTCAGCGTCGCATCGGTCTCCGCCGCGGTCAGCACAGCGCGGACGCTGTTCTGATAGCCCTCGTGCGAACGCACCATTTCGGAAAGCACACGCTCGCGCGAAGACAGCGCGCCGACGTTCTGTTCGCATACGCGAAGCTCCGCCTGCATGGCAAGGAAATCCGATTCCATTTCGAGCCGCTCGCGCTGCGCGGTCTTGCGTGCCGCGACGTGCTCGTTCATCTTCGCCGCCTGCGCCTGTTCGGTCTTTTTCGCGTCCTCCGCTTCCTTTCGGAGCGCGTCGACCTTTGCCGTTGCTTCGGTTTCCTCGCCGTCGAGCGCGATGAGACGGTCCTTCAGCGCCGCCGCCATCGTATCGAAGCGGGAGAGGTCGCTCTTTGCGTCCGCAAGGCGGTTCATCGCCTCCATGACTTCGGCCTTCCGCGCTTCGACCGTCGCTTCGCGCGCCGCGATCGCTTCGTCCATGCCGCGGATCGCTTCGGTCTCCGTTTCGATCTCCTCCGAGAGTGCGCCGAGCTCCTCGACGTTTTCGTCGTCCTGTCCGTTCGCCGTGATCTGCGCCTCTAACTCCGCGCACGCGCGCTTTGCGCCGTCGCGTTCGCCGGTCACGCGCACGATCTCCTTTCTGGCGTGCTCGCGCCGCTCGATCAGAAGATTGCTTTCGCCGACGTGCGACTCCACGCCGGACAGCATTTCGATGACCTTGTTCTGCTGTGCGCTTGCGCGTTCGTCGATCTCGCGCACCTGCGCCTCAAGAGCAAGCGACTGTTCGCCGAGCGTGCGGTTCTTCTCCTCGTTCAGCGCGATCTCCGCTTCCAACGCTTCCGTCTGTTCCTGCAGAACTTTGATGCGTTCGCGCATGCGGTCGCTGTTGTAGAGGAACAGGTTGACCTCGAGGTCTTTCAGCTCTTCGCGAAGCTTCAAGAATACCCGCGCGGTCGCGCTCTGCTCCTTTAAGGGCTCCAGCCGTTCGCCGAGTTCTTTCAGCATATCCGCAATGCGCTCCATGTTGCGCTCGGCGTTTTCAAGCTTGCGTTCGGCTTCCTCCTTGCGCACGCGGTAGCGCATCACGCCCGCGGCTTCCTCAAGCGCCGTTCTGCGGTCGCCGGACTTGTTCGAAAGGATCTCGTCGACGCGTCCCTGCGAAATGATCGAGTAGCCGTCCTTGCCGATGCCCGTGTCGCGAAACAGCTCGGAGATGTCCTTCAGCCGGCAGGTGCGCCCGTTCAGCACGTATTCGCTCTCGCCCGAGCGGAACATGCGGCGCGTCACCGCGACCTCGTCGTACTCGATCGGAAGCAGATGATCACCGTTGTCGAACGTCAGCGTGACCTCGCACATCGACAGCGGCTTGCGCTTCTGCGTACCGTTGAAGATGACGTCCTCCATCTTCGAGCCGCGCAAAGCACGCGCGCTTTGCTCGCCGAGCACCCAGCGCACCGCGTCGGAAATATTGCTCTTGCCGCTGCCGTTCGGTCCGATGACCGCCGTGATACCCGAGCCGAATTGGAGCTCGGTCTTTTTCGCAAACGACTTGAAGCCGGATATGTCCAGTCTGGTGAGTCTCATTTTGCTTCCAGCCTCGAAAGCGCGTCCGCGGCCGCCGCCTGTCCCGCGCTCTGTTTTGAATGTCCGCTGCCCTCGCCGAGGATCTTTTCCTCCAGCAGCGCCTGCATCGTAAAGGTCTTGTCGTGATCCGGTCCCGTTTCGCCGACGAGCCGGTAGATCACCTGTTTCCCGTGCGTTTTCGCGTGGATCAGCTCCTGCAGCCGCGTCTTGTGATCCTTTTCGAAAACCTTCCCGGAAAGGTCGAGTAACGGCAGCACGAACCGGCGGATGAACGCGCGCGCGGGAATAAAGCCGCCGTCCAGATAGATCGCCGCGATCACCGCTTCGAACGCGTCAGACAGGATCGAGGGCTTTTCACGCCCGCCGCTCGCGTCCTCGCCGTGCCCCAGAAGCAGGTGTTCGCCGAGCCCGACGCCCTTTGCCGCTTCGAACAGCGCCGATTCGCATACGATCGACGCGCGGCTTTTCGTCAGCTGCCCCTCCTGCATGTTCGGAAAGCGGAAAAACAGCTCCTCGGAAACGCAAAGCTCCAGCACCGCGTCGCCCAAAAACTCCATGCGCTCGTTGTCGCCACCCGTGCCGGGCACGAACGACGAGTGCATCAGCGCGCGCCGAAGATACTCGGGATTTTCAAACGTGTACCCGATGCGGCTCTGTAATTCGGTTAAATGTTCTTTTGTCAGCATACGCGATTCACTTTACCAAAAAACCCGCACCGATTGCGTGCGGGTTCGGTTCGACTTGCCTGTTTCCGCTTATTTCTGCAGATAACGAAGAATATCGCCGACGGTCTGCACTTTAGGCAGTTCTTCATCGGGGATCTCGGTGTCGAATTCCTGTTCCAGATCCATGACGAGCTCGACTACGTCCAGAGAATCCGCATGCAGATCCTCCACGAGATGGCTATCCATCGTAATGCTCTTGGGATCAATGTCCAGCTGTTTGCCGATGATCTCGCAGATTTTTTCGAATTCCATGATAACTCCCTTCCGTCCCGAAGGACGATTCGATCACTTGGTTATTCTACCGAAAAACGGCGGTTTTGTCAATCCTCAATGTTCAGCGTCTCCGCGAACTTGCCGATCTTTTCGGTCACGCCCCCGCGCACAAGCCGCGTCGCCTGCAGCAGACAAACCTTGACGGACTTTGCGTCGGAGCTGCCGTGTCCCTTGATGACACCGCCGTTGATGCCGAGTAACGGCGCGCCGCCGTATTCGGTATAGTCCAGCTTTTTCTTGAGCTGCGCAAACGAGGACTTCCCGATCAGCCCGGCAAGCTTGCCGCGCGTCGATTCCATCAGCGTCTTTTTGAGCATGGTACTGATCCACTTTGCCACGCCCTCGGTCGTTTTCAGCATCACGTTGCCGTCGAACCCGTCGCAGACCAGCACGTCGACCGCGCCGCTTGTCAGGTCCCGCGCTTCGACGTTTCCGACAAAGTTCAGACCTTCGACCGTCTTCAGGCGCTGATGCGCCTCCTTTGTGAGCGCGTTGCCCTTCTCCTCCTCGGTGCCGTTGCAAAGAAGCCCGACCCGCGGGTTTTTGACGTCCTCGACCGCTTCGAGGTACGCCGCGCCCATCAGCGCGAACTGCACGAGATACCCCGGCTTGCAGTCCGTGTTCGCGCCGCAGTCGAGGATCTCGGTCACGGTGCCCGCCGTCGTCGGGATCAGCGTGGCAAGTGCCGGACGCTTGATGCCCTTATGCCGCCGCACGATCAGCGTCGCGCCGGTCAGCACCGCGCCGGTACTGCCTGCGGAAAAGAAGCAGTCCGCTTCCTTGTCGCGCACGGCTTCGAGCGCCTTCACCAGACTTGAATCCTTCTTTTTGCGGATCGCCTCGGTCGGATGCTCGCCCATGCCGATCGTCTCGGTTGTGAAGACCGTTTCGACCCGATCCGCAATCTCCGGGTGCGCCACCGAAAACGCCCTCAAAACGTCCTCGTTGCCGAATAACCGGAGATTCACGCCCTTCGCTTCCGGTTCTTTCAAAAATGCCAGAACGCCGTCCAGCACACATTCCGGCGCATTGTCGCCGCCCATCACGTCAACTGCAAGCTTCATAATTCCCCTCGCTCCGTAAATCTACGATCCTTCCGATCGCTTTAATCTATTTATTATACCCCAATTTCCGCCGGGATGCAAGAAAAAAAGGAAATGCAGCACAGCATTTCCGTTGATACGGATCATGGATTACGGTTCGCGCTCCATCACGCCGTCCTTCATCATCAGGATCTCGTCGGCCTCGGCCGCGATCTCGAGATCGTGCGTCACGATGATGACGCAGCGGTCCTCCTCGTGCGCAAGCTTCAAAAGGATCGAAACGACCTGATCGCCGTTGGTGATGTCGAGGTTGCCGGTCGGTTCGTCGGCAAGGATGATCCGGTTGTCGGCGCACACCGCCCGCGCGATCGCCACGCGCTGCTGCTCGCCGCCCGAAAGCCGCGACGGCAGGCGCTTGAACTGCTCCGGCTTGATGTCCACAGAGCGCAGCGCTTTTTCGGCGCGTTCCATCGCCTCCGCCGTCGGCACGCCTCGCAGCTTCAGCGGGTACATGACGTTTTCGACTGCAGAGAGCAGCGGAAACAGATTTAAGCTCTGATAGATCACGGCGGCGCTGTCGCGGCGGTACGCGTCGCGGTCCACCGTGCGAAGCGGCGTCCCTTCAAACAACACCTCGCCCTCGGTCGGGTTTTCGAGCCCCCCGAGCATGGACAGAAGCGTCGTTTTGCCGCTGCCGCTCTTGCCGACGACGGCGTACGCCTTGCCTGTCTCGAATGCACACGAGACGTTTTTCACGGCGTCCACCCGCTGGAACCGGTTGACATAGGAGAAAGATACATTGTCAGCTTTCAGAATTTCCATGATGATCCCCTTTCCGGATTATTCCTGTTCGCGTAATAGCTTTGTCGGCGACACC
>CAMYWS010000050.1 GCA_947302865.1 uncultured Clostridia bacterium | reverse complement strand
GGCTTTTTTGGCCTCCCCGGCGGGATTCGAACCCACGGCCTTCCGCTTAGGAGCACAAGAAGACTCCCTCAAAAAAGCTAGAGTTTTAGGAAAAAATCCCCAGTGTGGGGATTTTTCGCATTCCATATGTGGCAATGCTGGCACACGTGAGTAAATATGGCGAGCATTGTGTGGTCATTTCTGTTGTCAAATCAATGTGCAGGCTTTTCTTGCCTTGAGCATGGCCTTCTTTCGGTATCTTTCATGGCAGGAACGCCATCGCTTTCCGTAGCCCTATTTATCAAATCTCCCACAGGATCGTCACCGTATCGGAGACCTGAATGTCGTCCGGTTCAATGTCCATGTCATAACTACCTGCTCCTTCTACCGCGCAGTCCTCCGTCATGAGCATCCGGTTCATGGGTTCGACCTCAAAGTTGATCTGGGCCCAGGAATAGTCTATGCTTTGGATGTCCTTCAGCGTGACGCCCGCTGCCTGCGTCAGCACTACGGCTTTCGCCTGGGCGTCCGCCACCGCCTTGCCCAGCAGCTCGTTCTTGGCGGCCTCCGGGTCCTTCACCGTGTAGCTGAGGCGGAATTCCGGCTGCAGCGGACACTTGGCCAAAGCGTAAAGCACCTTCCCCAGCCGGTCGTTGTCGGAATCGAACTCCACTTTCATCTGATGGTGGTACTTGTAACCCACGAAGCGCTGCTTGTATGTGTTCCTCTCCTGATACCTCTCATACTCCGTGTCCACGTTAAAGCTCAGGGTCTTCAGGTCCGTCCGCGCAAACCCCAGCTCCGTCAGGAGATCCTTGATCTTTTCCGTGTCCTCAGCGGACCGACGGAGGGTCTCGCCATATTCGGGATGGAGCCCCTCCAACGACAGGGTGATCCTGGTCATATCGGGCTTGACCCGTATCTGTCCTTTGCCTGTTACTCGAATAGTCCTCATGGTGACCTCCTTGTTTTGTTGATGCTCATAGTATAGGTGAAGCGTAGGCAAAAGAGGTCGTGCGTCAGGCGACAAATGCGGTCCGAAACACTACTTCTCTATCATTCCTCGCTTGCCTGTATCTACGTCTGCTCCGGTCTTGCATGATGGACGTACATGCGAGACGGCTCTTCATCGCTTCCGCGGACCATACACAGGAACTCCCATCCATATCTTTCGTAGAACCCGGTGTGATCGGTCAGAAGATACAGCGTATCGATCCCCATCGTCGACATGTCATCGCAGACATACTGGAGAAGAAAGCCCGCGATCCCCTGGTTTCGGAATTCTTCGTCCACATAGACTGCGCACACATTCGGCGTAAGATCCTTCCGCTCGTGGAAGTCGTTTTCGATGACCCCGCATCCGGCAATGATCCTGCTTCCGCGCACCACGACATACCACTGAGGTATGCCGGTTTCTTTCCTGAGGCAGTCCCATATGCTCTCTTTATACGCTTCCAGCGGGATATGCCATCTTTCATGAAACCATTCGGCGATCTCTTCCTTCGCTTCCGGCCAGTCGCGAACGGGAATACAGGCTTCGTTCCGCAACAGCTCGATCTCAAGTATATCGCGATCAAAAAAGATATACTCCCCTATCTGCAGACCTTCTTCCTTTACGCCGAATTCGCTCCAACCATACTCCCACGGGAACCATTGGCAGGCGCCGGTGAACGTGTCACCGTATTTGCTTGCGACTGCAACCGTAAGTCATCCTCTTATGTTTATCCTCTTATTTGTCCATCGCCGCGACCAGCTGCTTCAGAAGATCAGCGGTCTTCGGATCTCCCAGTAGTCGGGCAAGTGTTTCTATGTCAGAAGGCTCCTGCTTTCCGGCTTCCGATGCCGCCGGAACAGCATCGGGGTCTTTTCCTTTCCCTGTATAGAACGTGTCCTCAAACAGCTGGGCATTGATCCTGCGATCATCATCCAAAATATGCGAATATACATCGGTCACCATAGAGGTCTGCGAATGGCCGGAATCTCCCTGAACGGCCTTTACATCACCCCCGTTGAGCTTCAGCTTATAGGTGATACTGGAATGGCGAAGGCTATGAAAGACCACTTTAGGGAGACTATTCTCCTCAATAAGTCTGTTAAAAGAGGCTTCAATGGCTGAGCTCTCAATCGGAAATCCCACGGGTCCAGCCATCACAAGATTGTAGTCCTGATACTCGCTGCCAGGCGCTTCTATGATAAAATCTTGCTTCTTCTTCCAGTCCGATGTTTTTTGCAGAATCAAGGAAGCAAAGACACACTCACAGGCACATCTATCGGGAGCTCCGGACGCCTTGCGGCGGCTTTTGCCCCGGGTTTACTTCGGCCTGCAGATGTGCCGCTGCAGCTTCCAGCGTCCATGGATGATCTCTCCTTGTTGTTCAGATCGCAGGCGCGTCCGGATGCGGTCCGAAAAACCCCCTCTAATTGTCATAGAGACATCGGGCCGGTTTGTCGACCAAAAAACGCCTCGCGCGTTGCAAACTCACGGCGGCTGTGATAAAATAAACAAAACGGCAGAGATCGGGACGGAAGTACGGAAGGAGCCGGAGCCGGACGACTTCGCGCTCGTATTTCAGGGGGACGAAACGCTCCTGTGCCGCCCGGAGGCGGAGGATATCTTGCTCCCACGGATGAAGGACGGCGCGTTCCGGGACGTGCAGTACGCGTTTTCCATCGACAGGAGTATTTCCGAGCGGCAAACGGGACACGGACGGAAAGGAGGACCCGGCATGACGTTTCAACAGATCCGGTATTTCATCGCGGTCGCGGAGATCGGCTCGATCAGCGAGACTGCGAAGCAGATGTACGTCGCGCAGTCCAGCATCTCCAGCGCGATCCGGGAGATCGAGTCGTATTACGGCATCCAGGCGTTCGTGCGCTCCGCGAAGGGCGTGTCGCTGACGGACGACGGGCGCGATCTGCTCTCCGGGCTGCGCATCGTGATGAACCAGATGGAGATGCTGGACAGAAACTATGCCAGAACCGTCACGAAGTCGGAGGGACTCAGCGTGGCGGCGCAGCACCATGTCTGCGGCTTCGACGCCTTTCAGAAGGTTGTTGCCGAGGAGACGTCGAACTATTACCGTTTCAACTACATTGAGTGTTGGACGTCGGATATCTATGAATATGTGAAAAGCGGGCGGGCGGACATCGGCGTCTTTTTCGTGTCCAGAAAGTTCATGAAGAACATCATGATGGAGCTTGAAAAGCGGGATCTCAGCTTCCATCCGCTCCACACGGAGAAACTCCACGTGATTTTCCACGAGAAAAGTCCGCTCGCCGCGCTGGACACGATCCGCTATCAGGATCTGCACGCCTATCCCTGCCTGACCTACGACTATTTCGGCGGTGAAAACCCGATCCACTCGTCCTTTATCATTCCGTATACAAAGAAGATCGGCGTCGGCGACCGTGCTTGCGCGTATTCGCTGATGCGCTCGATCAATGCGTTCGTCACGGGCAGCAGCTACCGCCCGCAGGGGCCGGATTACAGCGATATCCTCGTCCGGCCGATCGACGACGGAGACGAGATCGTGGTCGGATGGATCTGCCGGAACGGCTTTCTCCTGAACGAGGCGACGCAGAAATTCATTGCGGCGTTGCAATAGCCTTGCGGATAAACAGAATATCGATCCGAACGCGGCGCGCTGCAAATGCAGCGCGCCGCGTCAGTGTGTCATAAAAGTCTTTTCGCCCCGTTGCCAAGTTTTTCAAACTTTCAAAATGATTGAGAAAAGCTTCTTGATTGAACGCGCAGGGAACGCTTCGTTCCCTGCACACATCATTTTGCTGCTCTGTCGCGGAAGCCTGTATCCTTTTTTGACAGTCTCTGGAACGCTGCATCTGCGGGGCTTTCAAGCAATTACAAAAATGATGCCGAGATGCAGTGTTCCCATTCGCGGCAGAGGCGTCTGACGCCCCGCGCGCGTTGGCCGAGCGGCTGCCCGGAGCCGGAGTCCGTGCCCGTATTGGAGGAGCGGACACTTCCCACGAAACCGGAGCCGGAAGCGGAGCTGCCGGACGGATGGACACGCCATGTGCCTTGCGCCGGGGAGGATGCGCATGGCTGCACACGGCGCTTTTATATGGGGGGTTCATCTTTTTCGATGGACCTCCCCGCATATTTTTATGGATTCATTTTTTTGTGTGGGATCTCAACAGGTTTTGGCGGCTTCCTGCCTTTTTTTTAATATGCTAGCATGAAACTGAGGCAGTGACTGCCGCAGAAAAAAAGAAAGGAAGTGGGCGAAATCCATGGAAGGCGTGAAACAATTCTGCAAGCGCTACTGGAAGATTTTCCTGGTGTCCATCGCGATCGCGATCCTCGTTGATTCGATCGGGACGAAGTATATCAACATCGGGATCGGCAATCTTGTCATCTTCCCGATGGTGATTGCGACGGTGATCGGCGGGCTGCTCGGCCCGGAGATCATCAAGCTGTTCAAGACGGAGGAGTGCGTGGATGCGGGCAGCCTCGTTCTCGTGGTTATCGCACCGTTTATGGCGCGCATGGGCGTGAACGCGGGTGCGAATCTGCAGAAGCTCCTCGCGGTCGGGCCGGCTCTGCTGCTGCAGGAGCTCGGCAACCTCGGCACCGTGTTTCTTTCCCTACCGATCGCGATCCTGCTCGGACTCGGCAGACAGTCGATCGGCGCGACGTACTCGATCAACCGCGACGGCAACCTTGCGCTGTCCAACGACGTCTGGGGCGCCGACGCGCCGGAGACGTACGGCACGTTCTCCGTCTACATCGTCGGCTCGATCATCGGAACTGTCTTCATGAGCCTGTTCGCAAGCCTCGTCTGCGCGACAAACTGGTTCCATCCGTTCGCGCTCGGCATGGCGGCGGGCGTCGGCAGCGGTTCGATGATGACGGCCGCGGCCGGTACGGTCGCGAATCTGTATCCTGAGTTCTCGGAGGAGATTCTGCTCTACGGCTCTACGAGCGACGTGCTGACCGGCGTGGACGGCGTCTATCTCGGCACGTTCATCGGAATCCCCATGACAAAATGGCTGTATCACAAGCTCGGACCAGCGCTCAACCGGAAGGTCTATGACGCGGAGGAGGCTGCCATCCGGGCGAAGCTGGAGGCTGCAAAGGAGGCGGAAGAAAATGGTTAAAAAATACTTCCTGTCGCAGAGTGCGATCCTGTTCCTGGCGTCTCTGATCATCATCATCTCCAACGTTGTTGGTTACGGCGCGAATCTCTGGGACTCCGTGCTGGGCGTGTTCGTGCTGAGCCTGATCGGCCTCGCGGGCCTGACGTTCAACAAGTTCCTCAGCCGCTGGGTCAAGCTGCCGTCGCTGCTGTTCGTAGCGCTGTTCGGTCTGATCCTCGGCTCGCCCCTGAATCCGTTTTCCGCGAAGCTCGCGGAAATCTGCTTCAAGGTCAACTTCATGGCCCCCGCCACGGCGCTCGGTTGCTTCGCCGGCATCTCGCTCGGCAAGGACTTCAAGGAGTTCACCAAGCAGGGCTGGAAGTACATCCTCGTCTCCATCCTTGTGATCGCGGGCACATTCTTCTTCTCCGCGCTCGTTGCGGACATCGTCCTGAAGCTGACGCACGTGATCTGATCTTGTGGATAAAGGTGGAAATGCCCGATGACAAATTGTGATATTCTTGTAAAGGATTGCCGCGTTCTGCGGCAGGATATGACGGTCTCGGAGAGCTGCTCCGTCGCGATCGGCGGGACGCGGATCTGCGCGATCGGCCCGACAGCGGAGCTGATTGCGCAGTACCGCGCGGAAACGGTCCTTGACGGCCGGGGCAAAATGATGACGCCAGGCTTCATCGACGGCCATGTGCACGTCTGCCAGCAGCTGCTCCGGGGACGGACGAACGACGAATACCCGATGGTCTGGACGCGGTTCCTCGTACCGTTCGAGAGCCGCCTCCAGCCGGAGGACACCTACATCAGCGCGCAGCTCTCCTGCCTGGAGATGATCAAGAGCGGCACGACGGGCTTCCTCGACAGCGGCGGCGTCCACATGGACCGCGCCGTCGAGGCCGTGATCGGCTCCGGCATGCGCGCGGCGATCGCGAAATCGACGATGGACACCGGAAACGCCATCGTCGGCGCGATGAAGGAGACGACGCAGGAGGCTATCGACCATACGATCGAGCTCTATGACGCCTACAACGGCGCGGCGGACGGGCGCATCAGCGTCTACTTCGCGCTCCGGCAGCTCATGACGTGCAGTCCGGAGCTCGTCGACCGAGTGAAGGAGGAGGCCGACCGGCGGAACACGGGCATCCACATGCACCTGTGCGAGCACCGCGACGAGGTCAGCTACTGCCTGCAGCACTACCAGATGCGCCCGACGGCGTTCCTCGCGGACAGGGGACTTTTGAACGAGCGGCTCGTCACCGCGCACAACGTCATGCTCTCCTCGGAGGACATCCAGCTTCTGACGCGCAATCACGTCAACATCATCCACTGCCCCCGGAGCAACGCCTCCAACCACGGCTTCCCGAAAACGCCGGAGATCCTTGCAGACGGCGGGATCATCGGCCTCGGCAGCGACGGCGCGAGCAGCTCCGGCATGTGCCTGATCGACGAGGCGCGTACGCTGCGCTACATCACGCAGGCGTACTGGGGTCTGGCGTCGTTTGACCCGGTCATCTTGACCTGCCAGACGCTTCTGAGGATGCTCGTCTCCGGCGGTGCGGCGGCGATCGGACAGAGGGACGAACTGGGTGAAGTCGCGGTCGGGAAGAAGGCCGACGTCATCCTGATAAACATTGAACAGCCGCACCTGTATCCGACGCAGAACCTCGTCAACACGATCATCGCGAGCGCCTGCGCGGCCGACGTCACGGACTCCATCATCGACGGCAGGCTCGTGATGAAAAACCGCGAGGTTCTGACGCTCGACGAAGAAAAGATCCTTGCGGACGCACGGCAGCACATGGACGTGATGATCCGGCGCGCAGGCTACGAATCGTGACGCGCTCCGCAAAACTGACTTTGCTTTGATCTCCTTTTCTTTTTTCTGCCCCGCGTGTCCGGACCCTGTCCGGCACGCGGGGCAGGACGATTGAATGCTCACGGTTCTGATACGGGCTTCCGTGACAGAGCGGCATAATCCATGAAAACAGGCAGGTGGATTGTATGCGGCGCGCGTCCGCTTCGACGGTCAAATTCTCGCTCGTGCAGGGCGGATACTGGATGGGCTACTGCATCGCGATCAGCTATGCTGCGGTCTATCTCCGCACGCTCGGCTGCAGCAACGCTCGGATCGGCGTGGTCCTCGCCGTCGGGAACACGCTGAGCTTTCTGCTCGGCTCCGGGCTTGCGGCACACGTGGACCGGCGGCCGCGCCGGTCGCTGCTGCGCGTGCTCTGCGCGCTGCTGGCGCTGCAGCTCGTCTGTCTGGGCGTGCTGATCCTCACGCCCGACCGCGGCGCGGCGGCGACAGTCGCGTTCGCCGGTTATATCGCGTTCAGCATCAGCGTCAACGCAATGGAGCTCAAGCTCTGCGTCGACCTGAACCACGCGGGTGTCCCCACGGACT
>CAMYWS010000049.1 GCA_947302865.1 uncultured Clostridia bacterium | reverse complement strand
CCCGCAAGCACCTCCGCGCGCGACGGAACGATCTCGTTACTGAACAGCACGCCGCCGCGCATGTTTGCCGCAAGCTGCGCGCTCTTGCCGCCCGGCGCGGCGCAGAGATCGAGCACGACCGGTTCGTCCGGAAGTTCGAATGCGGCGGCGGGCGCCTGCGCCGTCGCCTCCTGCATATAAAAGAGCCCCGCGGCATGCAGCGGCGTCGCGTTCGGGTTGAAATCGATCGGGACCGGCGCGCCGTCCGGATTCTCGTCGAGCGCGGGCAGCGGCAGGTCCAGAAGCGCGGAAAGCTCCTCCCTGTCCGTCTTGATCGTATTGATGCGCAGCGCTTTACGGGGCGGTTCGTTCAGCGCGGCAAGAAACGCCGGAAAGTCCTCGCCGAGCTGTCCCCGCATACGCGATAAAAACGCTTCGGGATAAGTTCTCACAGCCGGACCACCGCCTTTGCCCCGAGCAGTACGATATAACGCTCCTTCACCGGAAGCCCGGAAAGCTTCGTAAGCGCATCCGCGTACAGCGCGACCTGCCGCGTGTGCTTCTTTGCGTACTCGTTCGGGTCGCCGGTCACGCGGTCGGTCTTATAATCGAGCAGCACCCACGCGCCGTCCTCGATAAAGCAGGCGTCGATCACGCCCTGCAGGAGGATCGGCTCGTCGGAATCCGTACTGTCCAGCAGCACGTTCGCGGGCATCGGACAGAGAAAGCTCCATTCGCGCTCGACGCGCGCCGCCTTTGTCATGCGGCGGAACAGCGGCGACGCCGCAAACTCGCGGATCGCGTCTGCGTGGAACGGCGAAACGCCGGAAAGATCCTGTAAATACGCCGCCCGCTTTGCTTCGTCGTCAAGCGGCATGCACTCGAGCGCGCGATGCACCGCGCTGCCCTCGCCGAGTACGTCGTAGCCGGTCTCGAACGCGGGTTCCAGAAACTCCGGCGCGTCGTCCTTCGAAAGTCCCGTGACCGAGGTCTTGTCCGGCAGCGTGTCGACGACCGGATGCGGATAGACCCACGAAAACCGCGTCTCAAGATCTTTGCGCTCCTGCGCGTTCGGCTCCCCGACGATGCTTTCGGCGCGGAACTGCGTACTGCGGAGAAACTCGCTCTTTGTATGCACGACGGGCGTGATATGCCCGTTCAGCGCGGGAAGAAGCAGCTTCAGCGGCGTGTTGGCTCTGCGGATGGATAAAAGCGTCGGCGTCCGGACCGCTTCAACGAGGCGGCCGGCGTTCTGCGCCGAGCCCAGCAGATACAGCTCCTGCTTTGCGCGGGTCATGCCCACGTACAGAACGCGAAGCTCCTCCGCCCACGACGCGTCGGAGACCGCGCGCACGGCGTTGCTGTGCGTCAGCGTTTCGTGCTTCACGCCGAATACGTCGGAGTATTTCAGACCCGTGCCGGGCTCCGAATACGGCAGCAGCGCCTTTCCCTCGTCCTTGCGGTTGAACGTGCCGCCGAGCCCCGCGTAGAACACGACGGGGAACTCCAGCCCCTTCGAGGCGTGGACCGTCATGATGCGCACGACGTCCGCCGTGACCGTCGCCGCCGCGCCGAGCTTTTCGGTCGCTTTGACGTTCTCCATGAAGCGCAGGAATCCGTGGACGCCGCTCATGCCCGCCGCGTCGCAGTCCTGCGCCGCGCGGATGAGCGCGGAAAGGTTCGCCAGCCGCTGTTCGCCGCCCGCGAGCACGCCCGCCATTTCGCGGTAGTGCGTTTCGTCGAGGACGCGCTCGATCAGCTCGCCGAGCGGAATGCGGCGGGACAGCGCTTCATAGCGTTCGAGCGTGTCGAAGAACGCGGCGACCTTCGGCTCGGTCTCCCTTGCCGAAAGCAGACCGTCCAGAATCGCGCCTTTTTTCACGCCGATTCGGATCGCGGAAAGCTCCCGGTCGGTAAAGCCGAACAGCGGCGAACGCAGCACGGCAAGCAGCGGAATGTCCTGCCGCCGGTTGTCGAGCACGGAGAGAAAGCTCATAATGAGCTTCACTTCGATCGCGTCGAAGTACCCGCCCGACGCCTGCGCGTAACATGAAATGCCCTGCTCGGACAGCGTCTGCGCCCAGACGCGCGCATGCTTTTTGTTGCGCAGCAGGATCGCAAAATCGCCGAAATGACACGCGCGTTCCTCGCCTTTTTCGACGATCGGACGCTGCATGCGTTCGAGAATGACCTTCGCCGCAAACCGCGCCTCGGCCTCGGCGTCCTCGAGCGTTTCGTCGTCGGGGTCGTTCGCCTTTTCAAACAAATGCAGCTCCGCCCTGCCGTCCGGCACGGTCGGATCGCCCTGCAGCAGCCGTGCGCGCGCGTCATATTCGATCCCGGCGACCGGTTTTTTCATGATCGTTTCGAACGTCGCGTTGACCGCGTCGACGACGGCCCTCCCGGAACGGAAGTTGTGTCCGAGATCGATGCGCGTGCCGCGCTCGCCCCGGAACGTGTCGCATTTTTCGAGGAACAACCCCGGCTCCGCCATGCGGAAGCGATAGATGGACTGCTTGACGTCGCCGACGAAGAACAGCCCGCCCGGCCGCGCGATGCGGTTCAGGATCGTCTCCTGCACGCGGTTGCTGTCCTGATATTCGTCAACGATGATGGCGGAAAACCGCTTGCGGTACTCCGCGGCGATCTCGTCGTCCTTCAGGATCTCGATCGTCATATGTTCGAGGTCCGCAAAATCGATCGCGTTCTTTGCGCGCTTCGCCTCAGTGAACGCCGCAAAGTACGCGCGCATCAGCGCGTAGAAGGCATGCAGGACCGGCGCCGCCGCCTGTTCCTCTTCGCGGATCGTATCGACCGGCACGCTGTTTCTCGCCGCCTGCTCCCTGATCGTGTCGCGGAACTGCTTTTTCGCATCCTGCACGCCCGCCTTGTCCTCCTCCGGCGTGCCGTTCGGAAACCGCAGCTGCTCTTTGCACTCGAGAATGCCGTTCAGAGACGCGGCGTAATCTTCGCGCGTTTCATGCGTCAGCGCGCCGCGCGCGCGGCTGAGAAGATCATAGAGGATCGAAAGGATCTTGCCGTACGCCTGCGAAAGCTTGTCCGTTTCGCACTGCAGCGCGTCGATGACGCGGATAAGCTCCGTTTTGTCGCTTTCAAACGCGCGGTTCAGCTGCACGCGCAGCGCGTCCGGATCGCCGATCGCCGCCTCGTTCCGGTCGATCCATTCCATGGGATCGGGCTGCGCGGACAGAAAGTCCTCAAAGCCCTCCATCGTTTCGAGGAGCGCGGTCTCCTTTTCGAACGCGATGATCAGCGTGCGGTACGCCTCCGGGTTGTCGGCGGCAAGCGCGTCGAGCACGGCGTTCCGCGTTTCCGCGCGCAGAACCGCCGTTTCGGTCTCGTCGAGCGTTTTGACCGACGGCGTCAGCCCCACGCGGAAGAAATGGCGGAACACGATCTTTGCGCAGAACGCGTCGATCGTGGAAATGCTCGCGTTGGCGACCGCCGCCGCCTGCGCGCGAAGATGCACCGCCTGTTCGCCCGCCGCGCTCTGCGCGGCTTCGGACAGACGCTTTGCGATACGGGCCTTCATCTCGCCCGCTGCGGCGCGCGTAAAGGTGAGCACGAGCATGTGTTCGATCCCGACGCCCTCGGTGACGAGCCGGTAGACGCGCTCGGTGAGCACGGTCGTCTTGCCCGCGCCCGCCGCCGCCGATACGATCAGGTTGCCGCTTTTTTCGATCGCGGCGATCTGTGCTTCGGTAAAACTCATTCGTCCCCGCCTCCTTTTTTGAGAAGGTCGCCGAGCTTCAGCTTCGGCACGCCGCGCCGCTTACAGTCGAGCTGCTGCGGATCGAAGCGGCACACCGCGTCGAAGGGGCACCACTTGCAGGCGTTTTCGGTCGGATAGATGTTCGCTTCGCCGTTCATGATGCGCTCCGCGTTGACCGTGGCGGTACGGATCGCCATGTCTTTCAGCGTTTCCAGCTCTTCACGCGTGACAAGATCGCCCCCATAGCCCTCCTTTTTGACCGCAAGATTTTTGATCAACGCGGATTTTTTGTCAAGATGCGCGTCGCTTGCCCGGATCGCGGTCTCGTCGCTTGCCGTCACGCCGGACAGCGGGCTCATCGGGTTCTCGTCCTGCGATTCGGGCGGGTCGGTATACAGCGGCATATAATACATGCCGACGGCTTCGCCGCCGAGCTGCTTTGCGACTTCGAGATACAGCGGAAGCTGGATCGTTTCGCCGCTTGAGAACTTGGACGGATCAAAGGTATGGTCTCTGCCGGTCTTATAATCCACGATACGGAACATCGAGCCGTCGGGCGTCCGGTCGATGCGGTCGATCTTGCCGCTTACCGGAATGCGCGCGCCGTCGGAAAGCACGAGCGAAACGGGCGTAAGTTCGCCGTTTTTGCCGAAGTCCGCCTCGGTCGCGGCGATCGTAAAGCTGCCTTCGCGAACCTGCCGCAGCACGGAATACACGCACCAGCGGATCATGCGCTCGCGCACGAAAAGCGCTTCTTTGAGCCGCGCGTTTCGCAAAAAGATGCCGTCGTTGTGCTCCTGTTTCAGCGGCTCCAGAACGCGGTCGACGATCTCGTCCGCCTCGTCGTTCGTCATGGTGCGGAGGTCTCTGCCCTCCGCCTGCGCGGTCTTCACAAACAGGTCGAGCGCGTCGTGCAGGAAGGTGCCGACGTTGTCCGCGCGCTCGGTCGCCTCCTTGCGCTCCTGCGCGCCCAGCCCGTAGCGGAGATACTGCGCGAACGGACAGCGGGCGAACAGCTCCAGCCGGCTCGCGCTCATCGTCGGCGCGTCGCCGTAGAGCTTTCTTGCAAGCGTCTTTCCGAGCTGTGTTTCCGCCTTCGTGCCCGCGCGCGCGTCCATGAGCGCTTCCGTCGCGTCCGCGTAGGCGGGGTCGTTTCTGTAATACGCAAGCAGCGGCGGAAGATCCGTCATGATCACGCCCTCCGCGTGATAGATCCTGATAAGCTCCGACAGCCGTTCAAAACCGACTTCCGGCGTCTCCGGCAGCGCGGTCTTTTTCAGGATGATCTGTGTTTCCGGCGCCGGGAACAGCGTTTCGACCGTTTTGAGGATCGGCGAGGGCACAAGCTCGCCCGACGCGCCGGCGCACGGGTAGGAGAAGAAGACGCGCTCCGTCGCCTTCGAGAGCAGCGTATACAGCTGCAGGCGGTCGGCTTCGGAAAGAAGCTCCGTTTTGCCCCAGACGGACAGTCCGCACGTCTTCATGCTGTCAAGCTCCGCGTCGTTCAGAAGCGCGTCGTCGCTTCTCGCCGGCGGGAACACGCCCTCCGTGCATCCCAGAAGGAACAGCACGCGGCTGCGGTTCAGGCGCGTGCGCACGAGATCGCCGAGCACGACCTGGTCCGATTTCCCCGGCAGCACGCCGATCTGATAGCTCGAAAGTCCTTCTTCGAGCAGCGCGACAAACTCCTTCTGCCCCATCGGCACGTCGCCCATGATCGCGTCGATCTGCGAAAACAGCGTCATCAGCGTGTTCCACATCTGCGCGTAGGTCTGCGCGTCCTGCGATTCGCCCGCGCCCTGCAGCGCGTCCGCCTCAGCCTCGAGCTGTTCGCGGAGTCCCGTCGCTTTGAGATACGCGTACACGCCGCGCACCTTGCCGCCCGCCGTCTTTTCGGAAAGCGATTCTTTGAGCGCAAGCAGCTTCGGCACGATCGCGGCGCGCGCACGCTCCGCCTCCTCCGGCACCTCGCCGATCGTGAGGGGAGTATTGAGCGCGCTTCCGTAGAGCCCGTAGCGCAGGAGATAGTTTTCGAGGATCTCGGTATCGAACGCGGGAACGCCCGCGTAGCCGCTCTTCAGCACGTGCAGAAAATCGTTGACGTTCAGCGAATCGACTGCCGCTTTGACCGAGGACAGCACGAAATCGGTCGCCGCATGCCCGAGGATCGGGCGCGACGCGTCGAAAAACAGCGGGATATTGCGGAGCCGGCACGCGCGGCGCAGCAGCGGCGCGTAGGTTTCGAGCGAGGACACGACGATCGCGATCTCCGAATAGCGCAGCGTTTCATCCGACCTCACAAGATCGAGGATGCGGTCCGCGACCATGTCCGCTTCCATCGTCTGGGTCGCGTAGCCGGTCACGCGCACCGCGTTGTTTTCCCCCTTATACGGCTTCGGCTCCGGCGCGAACAGTCCGCTTGAAAGATGATTCAGCGCGGGATCGACCTTTGCGCTCTGCGTTTCGAACGCGCGCACGGAAAACGGAATGCTCCGTTCGGCGCAGAACGCCGCCAGCGCCGCCGCGCGCTCCTCCTCCGGCTTGAACAGGTCGGAGAGCGCCGGATCGTCGCCGGCGCGGAGCGTGACCGTTACGTGCTTCGCGTGCAGGATGATGCCCTTTAAGAGCCGCATGACCTGCTCGCGCGTGCGGTCGAGATCGTCGACGTACACGTACGTGCCGGAAAGGTCCGCGTCGTTCAGCGCAGTCAGCGCTTCCGTCAGAAGGTCCTGCGCGGTGAGATAGCGCGAAGCAAGGAATTCCTCACTGTCGCGGTAGATCAGAAGCATGTCGGAAAGCTTTCTGCAGAGCAGCGATTCGGGATCGAGCGATTTGATCGCCGCTTCGAGGTCGGAAGGCGTGATGCAGCTCTGCTTCAGCCGGCCGATCCATTCGTCCATCGTCTCGGCAAAGCCCGGCGCCTGTGAAACGCGGGAAAAGACGGTGAGCTTGTTTTTCACGCGGTACGCCGCGCGGCGCAGCACCATATGCCGCCCCTCGACCGAGAGGAACGGGCGCGTGTGTCCCGCGCGCATCAGAAGCCGCTCGGAAAAGCGTTCGAAGCTGTATACCTCAACGCCCAGAAGCCCGCCGAGCGCATTGCAGAGCTTCTGCTCCGCGGCGTACGTCGCCTGCTCGGGCACGAGCAGGATCGCGTGCTCGCCGCGGTCCCGGTGTTCGCGGATCTTTTTGTACAGCGCGGTGCTCTTTCCGGTGTGCGCCCCGCCCTTATAGATCGTCAATGACGCCATAAAGCCTCCTCGGTCAATGCAGAACGTAGAATGACGGCGGATTTTCCGGAGGAAAACCTTCCTGAATTGTTCATTCTTCCTTAAAACACTTCGGTATGGACCGGCGTATACACCATGCGTCCGTTTTCATTGGTGCTCTCAAAGAGCACGATCGAGCGCACGGAAAACGCCGCGTTCGGAACGTGTATTTTGCTCAGGTCGCCGTGCTCGACCGCGCGGGCAAGCGTGATGTGCGGCGTAAAGCGCACCTTGCCGCCCGCAAAGCCGTATTCGAACAGCGCGGCTTCGAGCGTTTCGCGGACACGGTTCAGCTCGTCGAGGTCGCCGGTCACGGAAAGAAAGCTCGTCCGCGCGCCGCCGTGCGTGAACGAACCGAGCGCGCCGAGCCGCAGCGTGAAGGGACGCGCGTCCTTCACGGCGTCGTGCATGGCGGCGGCGATGTCGGCAAGCTTGTTGCTTTCGCCCAAAAACCGCAGCGTGACGTGGAAATTACTCGCCGGAACGAATCTGCCCGCGGTGCTCGCGCTGCGCAGTCCCTCTTCGGCGACGTATACGGCGCGCTGCACGTCCTTCGGCAGCGGCACGGCGATGAATAAGCGCAT
>CAMYWS010000048.1 GCA_947302865.1 uncultured Clostridia bacterium | reverse complement strand
ATAAAAAGTTCGTAATTTTGTAACATAGAATATGATTTTTTGTTGCAAATCGGCGTTATACTATTTACAATATTAATAGTATATCGGTCGATTTGGGTAAAGGAGGCAGATTTTTATGAGTACGGCGCTCGGTATTATTATGGTGCTGATGGCATTCGCGTTCGGTTTCTTCGGGTATATGATTGCAATGCGCGGCAAGTATGCGCTGATCACCAATTACGTCATGGAAAAGCATGCGGGTAAGGTCGACAGCCGCTATGCGCAGCGCGTCGGTTGGATCGAGATTTTCGCCGCTGTCTACTTCCTGATCTTCGGGATCCTTGCGCTTTGCATCCGGTCCAATCCGTTTGCGTGGACGGTCTTTATCATCGGCGTCGTGCTGCTCATCGCGGCGGCGCTTTTAAACCTGTTCCTCGGCAAAAAACTGTAATTGACGGCGTTTTGACACGGCGCGGACTTCCGCGCCTTTTTTGTCGAAAAAAACAGAAAAAAAGCTTGCAATTATCGGGATTCGATGTTACAATACCCGCGAAATAAATACATAGCCTTATCAAGAGTGACGGAGGGACGGGCCCTGTGAAGTCCGGCAACCTGCATTTGCAAGGTGCCAATTCCCGCAGCGAAAGCTGAAAGATGAGATGAATGAAAGCTCATCTCGGTGAGCTTTTTTGTTTGTCGGTAAGGCGGAAAGAGGAGAACATGAGAAAATCGTATTTTACCAGTGAATCGGTCACGATCGGGCATCCCGACAAGATCTGCGATCAGATCAGCGACGCCGTGCTCGACGCGATCATCGAACAGGACCCCAACGCGCGCGTTGCGTGCGAGACCGCCTGCACGACCGGGCTTGTGCTCGTCATGGGCGAGATCACCACGGAATGTTATGTGGACATCCAGAGCATCGTCAGAAAGACCGTCTGCGACATCGGCTACAACCGCGCAAAGTTCGGCTTTGACGGCAGTACCTGCGGCGTGATCGTCGCGCTTGACGCGCAGTCGGACGATATCGCTTTGGGCGTCGATCGTTCGCTCGAAAGCAAACAGGGGCTGGATGCCGATCCTTTGGATACCGGCGCGGGCGATCAGGGCATGATGTTCGGCTACGCATGCGATGAGACGCCGATTTTGATGCCGCTGCCGATCGACCTTGCGCACGCGCTGACCAGAAAGCTTGCCAAGGTCCGCCAGAACGGCACGCTGAGCTACTTGCGTCCGGACGGCAAAGCTCAGGTCACGGTCGAGTATGAGGACGACAAGCCCGTACACATCGATACCGTGGTCGTATCGACGCAGCACGACGAGCACGTGACGCATGAACAGCTTGAAAAGGACGTTATCGAAAACGTCATCCGTCCGGCGCTGCCTGCCGCTCTGTTTGACGAAAAGACACGCGTTCTCGTGAACCCGACCGGTCGGTTCGTGATCGGCGGCCCGCAGGGCGATTCGGGGCTCACGGGACGCAAGATCATTGTCGATACGTACGGCGGCTATGCCCGTCACGGCGGCGGCGCGTTCTCCGGCAAGGACCCGACGAAGGTCGACCGCAGCGCGAGCTACATGGCGCGCTATATCGCAAAAAACATCGTTGCGGCAAAGCTTGCGCGCCGCTGCGAGCTGCAGGTCGCGTACGCGATCGGCGTCGCAAAGCCGGTCTCCGTGCGCGTGGACACCTTCGGCACCGGAACGGTTTCGGACGAGCTGCTTGAAAAAGCGGTCGGAGAAGTTTTCGATCTTCGTCCGAAGGCGATCATCGAAACGCTTGACCTTCGCCGTCCCATCTATCAGCAGACGGCAAAGAACGGACATTTCGGCAACCCGGATTTCCCGTGGGAAAAGACCGATCGCATCGACGCGCTGCTTGCATCCGTCGAACGACTGAAGTAAGGTGTTAAAGAAAAGCCCCGCAGTTTCAAGCTGCGGGGCTTTTGTCATATGCGGTTTACAGCGCTTTGATCGCGTCGACGACGATGCGGAGATGCATACCCAAAGAAGCTTTGACAAGGATCGTGTCGCCGTCGCACAAAAGAGACGAAAGAGCGGAGATGAGCGCGTCGACGGTCTCGTATGCGTCGTTCGGGTCGAACGCGGCTTGCCTGGCAAGCGCGCCGACGGTCAGCATACGGTCGATACCGAGCTGCTTTGCATACGCGCCGATGCGGGCATGAAACGCAGGCGCGTTTTCGCCGAGTTCCAGCATGTCGCCGAAGATGCAAACCTTGCGTCCCGCCGCGGTTTTCAGCACGTCGAGCGCAGCTTCCATTGAGGTCGGATTGCAGTTATAGGAGCCGTCGATGATCGTGAACCGGCTTGTATGGATGAGACCTGAACGCCCCGCGCCCGGCTGAAACGCCGCAAGCGCCGCAAGCGCGGCGTCGTCCGGAACATGCAGCAGATGCGCGACGGTCAGTGCCGCCAATGCGTTTTGAGCCATATGTTTTCCGGCGACGGAAAGCCGGACGGGAAGGCGTTTGCCGAACAGCTCGGCGGTGAAGGAAACGCCGTCGATGCCGTTCTCGCAGAGATCGGCTGCGCGAACGTCGACGCCCTCGTGAAAACCGTACGTGATCGCGTTCGGAATGGTCCGCAGGAAGTCGTCGTCACCGTTTGCAACGACCGTCCCGCCGGGACGCATATGACGGAGCATCTCGGTCTTGCCGCGGAAGATGCCTTCCCGTGAACCGAAAAACTCAATATGCGCTTCGCCGATATTGGTGAACAGGCAGATCGTGGGCTGCGCGACGCGCGCGATCGCGTCGATCTCGCCGAAGTGATTCGTGCCGAGCTCCATCACGGAGACCTCGTCCGCCGCGGAGATCTGCAGCACGGTCGTCGGCACACCGGTCTGGTTGTTGAGATTTCCGACGGTCGCGTGCGTGCGGAGCGTTGTTTCAAGGACGGCTTTCACCAACTCCTTGGTGGTGGTTTTTCCGACGCTGCCGGTGATGCACACGACCGGGAGATCAAAGCGCTCTCGGTGCATCTTTGCGATATTCTGATATGCGCGGACGGTGTTTTCGACGCGGATATGCGGATACGGCACGTCGGTATCGGAGATGCTCAGAACCGCGCCCTTTTCCATCGCGTCCGGAATGAAACGGTGCCCGTCGAACGTGCCGCCGCGGATCGCAACGTACGCCATGCCGGGGAGCAGCGTGCGGGTATCGATGGTGAGCCCGTCGATGATGGGATTGCCGAAATCCGACGGCGCGTACAGCGTTCCGCCGGTGGCTTCGAGCAATTCTTTGATGGTAAACCGTGCAGCCATTTTACTTTTTGAGCGACAGTGAAATGATCGTGTCGCAGAGCTTTTCGTAGGAGTATCCGACGACCGCCGCCTCCTGCGGGAGCAGGGAAGTCGGCGTCATGCCGGGCAGCGTGTTCGCCTCGAGACAGTATGCATCGCCGCTTTCGGTGAGAAGAAAGTCGATGCGCCCGTAGACGGAAAGTCCCAGAAGCCGGAACACGTCAAGCGAAGTCTGCTGAATACGAGCTGTCGCTTCTTCGTCGATCTCTGCAGGGGTGACTTCGCGCGAAGCGCCTGCCTGATACTTGTTTTTGTAGTCGTAGAAGCCGTGCAGCGGGATGATCTCGATCAGCGGCAGCGCACGGTCGCCGAGCACGCCGCAGGACAGCTCCCGCCCCTTGACGTATTCCTCGACGAGAATGGTGTTTTCCATAGAGAACGCAAGCTTCAGCGCATCGTAGAGATTGCGGCGTTCATACACGATCGAAACGCCGATCGACGAACCGCCGTTACAGGGCTTGACGACGCACGGGATGGGCAGGGAACCGGGATCGAACGGCTCGCCTGCTTTCAGAAGCCGCCCTTTCGGCGTGAGAATGCCGGCTGATTCGAACATCTGCTTGCTGATCCATTTATCCATGGCGTTGCGGCAGCCCTCTGCGCCGGAGCCGGTATAGCGGATGCCGCGCGCGTCGAAGAACGCCTGAAGCTCTCCGTTTTCGCCGCAGTCGCCGTGCAGCGCCATATAAACAATGTCGGCTTTTGTGCACAGTTCGGGCACGTTAAGCCCGATATAGTCGTTGAAACCCGCCTTGCGCGAAAGACGCAGCGCGTCGAGATCCGGCTCCGATTCCGAAACGCGGAACGGAGGAAGCGGCTTTGCCTGCGCAAAAAGATCGGTTCTGCCGTCCCATTCGGGCAGACCGAAAAACAGGTCGACCAGGACCGCCTGATGACCCAGAGAAAGCAGCGCGTTTGCCGCCATCGTCCCGCTCGAAAACGAGACGTCACGCTCGGGGGAAAGTCCGCCCGCCAATACAACGATCTTCATACTTATACCTCGCTATTATATCTTTATATCACATTTTTCGCGCTATGACAACAGATTCTTGTGCTTGCAAACAAAAATCGCACCGAATCGCATAAGCTGTAACGGATGCGCCGCAAAAAAATGTCCGACGCGCCGGAAAGGCAGCATATGAAACGCATTTTGTCCCTGGTTCTGCTTGCCGCTTTTTTGTGCTGCATACCCGGCTGCAAACGCGCCGCGACGGTTCCCGAAAGCATACGTCACACGGAGCTTTCATTCTCCGGGCTTGCAGGTTCCGGTATAGACGCTGCGCTGGAGATCGCGCGGGCAAACGAACTGCTGTTCCGGATCGAACGCAGGGAACTTTCCGGCAAACACGCACAGGAAACGCTCGAAGCGAGGATGCATGCGCTCAAGACCCTTGAGACCGACGCGGCGATCGCGTACGTCCGGTATTGCACGGACGTGACAAACGACGCAAACCGTCAGAAGTACGATACGCTTTCGATACAGACCGAAACGCTTGCCTGCATCCTTACGGACGCTGCGCTGCGGCTTTCGGAGGATCCTTCGCTGCAGGACGTGTATGACGCGGAAACGGTCGAAGCGCTTTTGTACAAGGACGCGCTTTCGGACGAGGCGATCCTGCTGCTTCTTGAACGGGAACGCGCGCTGGTCGGCGCGTATGAAGCGCTGTCCGATCAGCTCAGGGTGGAACATGACGGGAGGACGTGGACAGGGGACGGGATCCTTTCTGACCCGTCACTGTCGGAGGATGACTTCGACACGCTGTATGAGGCGTATCTTGACCTGTTTCATGCGAAAGCGGGCGGGATCTTTCTGGAACTTAACGGGATCCGCAGGGAGATCGCGGAAACGCTCGGATACGATTCTTACGCGGACTATCGGTACGCGTGCTTCGGACGAACGTATTCGCCGGAGGACGCTGCGCTGCTCTCGGAGCGCGTTCGTACGGAAGCGGTACCGCTTTTTGCGGAGATGCGGGACGATTTTTACCGCGCCGCCGGACGGCTGTACGGCGCGGTTTTCGGGCAGGAGCAGACGATGGAGCGGATCGGTGCGGCGATCGCCGATACGGCGCCGACGCTCTCGGAACCCTGGAACTATATGCGCGGGCACGGGCTGTATGACCTCAGCGCGGATTTCAGACGCATGCCGGGCAGCTTTACGACTTACTTTGCGGCGTACGGCGCGCCGTTTCTTTTCGGCGAATGGTCGGGCGGATTTGAATCGATCCCCGCGGTCGCTCATGAATTCGGTCATTTCGCGTCGTTTTATCTGAACGGAGATACGGCGGGAGGGGAAAACTCGCCTGATCTTGCCGAAATTGATGCGCAGGGACTTGAACTCCTCACCGTTTTGCGGTATGATACACTATATGGCGATTTGTGCGAAGATGCGGAAACGGCCGAATTGTTTTACGCGCTGTATACGCTCATCGACGGCTGCATGGAGGATGCGTTTCTGCAGTTTGCGTACGGACCGGAGGAGCGCGATCTTGCGGCGCTGGACGCCGAATACGACCGCCTGTGCAGGGTGTACGGGCTGGATGCGCTCGGAGCGGAAGGACGTTCCTGGACGCAGATCGCGCATACGTTTCAGGCTCCGTTTTATGACGTCAGCTATACGACGGGCATGACCGCCGCGCTGGAACTGTATCTTTGGGGAAAGAAAGACCCGGCTGCCGCCAAAGACGCGTATCTGAAAGTCCTGACGCGCGGCAGAGGGGCAGGTTTTATCGAGACGTTGACCGCCGCGGGGCTGCATGATCCCTTTGCGGCGGATACGATCGGAGAGATCGCGCGCGGTTTGGAGAACGTGCGTCGAATCAGACAGGAAGAATGGGGAAGGGATTCAACACATGAAGAGACTTGGGTGCTTTTTGCTTGCGCTTTTGATGATTTGTCTGTGTATGCAGATCGCTGTCGGCGAAGACGGCTTTACCGTTTCGTATGTGATCCCGGGCGGACAGCCGGAAAGCCGGCTGACGGATGCGGACGTGATGACGCGTCTGACGCTGAACCGGGGTCAGAAGCTTACGCTGACAATGTCGAATGCAGGGGAAGGCCGCAAGCTCTATCTTGAATGGTTCTCGCTTCCGGCAGACGCGGTGATCGAGCAGTACAGCGCAAAAGGCGCGATGCTGAACACCGCTGCCTTTGCTTCTCCTGACCGGTATGCGGAGGAGATTGCGGTAGACCCCGCCTGCGTGAAGATCGTTTTGTCGGCACGCGGTTCCGAATGCGCCGTCTCGACGCTGTACGTATCGGATCAGACGCCGGCTCCCGATCGTGGATGGCTTTCCGAAACGCCGCTTGTCTGCGATATTCTGGTGATCGCGCCGACGCCCGCCGACGTTATGGAGATATTCGGACCGACCATTGTCAAGTATGCAGTCGGATATAACGTTTCGGTCGGCGTGATTTGCATGACGGTCGATCACCGCTATCGCCTTGCCGAGCTTCAGCGCGCGTTTACGGAGCTCGGGATCGAAAAAGCGCCGATCGTCTTCGGGGTCGTCGACAACAATTACAGCGAGTATCCGGATACAAAAATATCCGCCGACAGACAGGCGCAGATCAGAGAAGTCAAAAAGTACTGGGCGATGAATAATCCGCTGCCGAAGCTCAAGGGGATGATCGGACAGCTGCAGCCGAAAATGATCCTGACCGTGGATCGATCCGATCAGGACCTGCGTGCGGTTGAAACGTATTCGCTCGTGACCACGGCGCTGCAGGATGGATCGTCCGTTCAGAAGCTGTACGTCGCATCCGACCTCGGCACTACCAGGATCGACTGCACGGAACCGATGCCTGCGCTCGGCGGACGCTCGGCGTACAAAGCGGCGACCGAGGCGTACCGACTGATGGATTCGCGCGGCATGTATCGGATCCGGCTCGATGAGACGCCTGCGTACCGGCTGGAGAAACAGACGGTGGGCAGCGATTCCGAAGGCGACGATCTTCTTGAGCATATTCCGGTCGCATCTCTGATCTCTTACAACGAACCGACACCCGCACCGACGGAAGCGCCGACCGATGCGCCGACCGAAGCACCGACGCCGGAGCCGATGGATACGGTCACGCAGCCGTCTTCCGAGGTATTCGTGATCATTGAAGAAGAAATGACGCCGGAGCCGACGGCTGCGCCGGTACAGACCGCTGCGGCACAGCAGGGGCAGACTTCCAATAAGAGCGGATGGTTCTCCTGCCGCGGCGGAAGCGATTCGCAGGTCAGCGTTGAGATCGAGGAGACGCCGATCCCGGTCCCGGAGGCGACGGCCGCGCCGACG
>CAMYWS010000047.1 GCA_947302865.1 uncultured Clostridia bacterium | reverse complement strand
TCAACTAATCGAAACGATACACAAAAAGGATCGCGGCACAGCGATCCTTTTTATTTATTGATATATTGTTAACAGTACGCGAAACTGTTTACTGAACGGAACAAAGATAGTATAATCCGATATCATATCTGACGGCGCGCGGCAGACGGATCACGCGCCGGGAGCGAGGAATCCGGATGAAAAAGATCTGCATGATCATACTTGTCGTACTGCTGATCGGGATATCGTTTCCCGTGCAGGCGGAAACGAACGACCGCGTGAGCATTGCCTCGCGCGAGGATCTCGAACGGATCGCGGACGACCCGAATGGCGATTACTACCTGACCAAGGATATCGATCTCGGCGGGGAGGCGTGGACGCCGATCCCGTTTTCCGGCAAGCTTGACGGCAAAGGACATATCATCGGCAACCTGACCGTCCGCGCGCCCGGCGCGGAAACGCGCGAAACCTACGACGGATACTCGTATTATCACGAGACGTCTTTTGCCGGGCTGTTCTCGACCGTTACGGACGCGAGCGTCAGGAATCTGAAACTTCTGAACGCAAAGATCACGGTCGAAACGGACCGCAACTGCTTTGCGGGAGCGATCGCCGGATATGCGTCCGGCTCCGTTTTCAAAAACTGCAGCGTGACGACGCGCAGCACGCTGACGGTCACATCACAGTCCGCGGGCGTCGGCGGTCTGGTCGGTTTTATGGAAAACTGCGTCACGGATCAGTGCACGGTCGAAGCGGAGTTATGCTTTGTCGATGCGGATCAGAACACATCGTGCGAGGAATTTATCGGCGGCGTCTATGCGGCGGGATTCGGCGAGGTCAAGAAATGCACCGTTCTGACGCGCGGGTACGCCGAGATCTACGGGCATGCACATAACGGCGGCGTCGCCGGCATGTTCAAGCTCGCGCCCGGGTTCACCGCTCGCGGCAGGCTTGCCGTACGCGATACAAGCGTCGACGCGGAGTTCCGCTATTTTCAGATCGCATCGGAGGGACGCACATACTGCGACGCGGTGATCGGACAGAACGACAGGTACGACTGCTACCTGACGCACAACACAGTTCTGCATTTCGAAAAGACGTACGACAAGATCGCCAAACCGGAACGTCCGGAGTCCTGCGAGTCGCCGTCCTATCAGACGGTCGTGACGCCGCCGCTCTGCACGGAATGGGGTTATACGACCTATACCTGCGAGCATTGCGGATACACCTACCGCGACGATTACCTGTTCCCGCAGCATACATATGAGGCGGAAAGAACGGAGCCGACCTGCACAAAGGACGGAAAAGCGGTCTATACCTGCATCTACTGCGGAAAGCACTACACAGAAAAACTCCCCGCCGCGGGACACGTGCCGGGAGAATGGACGGTCAAAAAACAGCCCGGAAAAGGCAGGGAAGGGCAGGAGGAGATCGTTTGCACGGTCTGCGGGAAAGTGCTGGAGAAACGTGCGATCCCCGCTTTGACGGAAGCGCCGAAGTCAACGGCGGCACCTGAAACGGTCAGGATCATGTACATCCAGATCGAAGAAATGACGATCGAACTGCAGACGGAGCAGAGCGCGACGCTGCACGTTTCGATCTTGCCGGAAGACGCGCCGATAGATTCGGTGCGGTTCGAAAGCTCCGATCCGAGCGTCGCAAGCGTCGACTATGAGGGGCGTGTCAGAGCGCTGTATCCGGGGACTGCCGTGATCCGCGCGTACGCCGCGGACGGCGTTGAAGCGACCTGCTCCGTGATCGTGACGGCGGCGCCGAAGGAGGAGAAGCAATCGCTGTTCTCCTGGCTGCGCTGCGGATGATCGTTTTTGCAAGCAAAAAGACAGGCATTTTCGTGCCTGCCTTTTTTGTATGGTATCATGCCTGTTTCGGAGCCTTGCGCGCGCGGGCAAGCTCGATCCCGATCACGATCGCGATCGGCAAAAGGACGATGCCCGCCCAGAGGAAGACGTTCGCGTTCGGAATGAATGAAACCGTTCCGTCGTCGTTTATAACCGTTGCCGCGCCCTTCAGGACCAGTTTTCCGATCTCGGGACCTATCACGCCAGGGATCAGCACCTGCGCAATGATGCGAAGCCCCTGGAACCGTCCCGCCATACCCTGCGGCGTACAGTCGCGAATGCGCGCGCCGAACACAGCCATGCCGCAAAGGTACCCGCACATCATAAGAAGAGAGCCGAGGAAGACGAGCGCGGTGTTGCGGAACAGGAACAGAACGGTGTAGCCAAGCATCAGCACGATCAGCGCGGGTACGAGCGTTCTGCGGTAACCGAGCTTATCATAGACGCGCCCGTAGAACGCGGTCGCGACCGCCGCAAGAAGGATCGCGGGCGCCATGATGAGCACGTAGTTGTCGAGGTGCAGCGCTTCGGTGTAGTAGAGGATCAGGTACGGCATAAACACCTGGATCGAGATTCCGAAGACCGTAAAGCAGATCAGCGCAAGATACAGGTCCGGATTCTCGCGCATGACGCGCGGACGGAATCCGTAAAAGAGCGTTTTGAGGTATCCGTCCGGCTGATGCGGGGGCTTCGCCGATTCGTCGATCAGGAAGAAGCCGAGCGCGCCGGAAACGAGCACGACCGCGCCGATCGCGATAAACAGGATCGTCCAGTGCGCGGGGTTTTTCCTGTCGATCCACATCGTGCCGCCGAACACCGCGAGGATCGCCATCAGCGGCATCATGGCGTTGACGCCTTCCGCCTTGCCGCGATTTGTTTCATCCGTGCTGTCGGTGAGCCACGCGTTGAAGCAGGCGTCGTTTGCAGTCGAGCCGAAGAACGTCATGATACAGTCGAACACGATGACGAGCGTCACGCCGATCGCCGCGGCTTTCGCGGCGTCCTGCGCGGCGGCGGGGAAGAGCTTTGCGATCCAGTCGACGCGAAGGACCGCAAAACACAGGATAGAAACGCCCCAAAGCAGATAGCCGACCGTGATGAACGCCTTGCGTCTGCCGAGCCGGTCCGAAAGCGCTCCGATAAACAGCGTCGTCAGCGCCGCGGCGACGGCGCTTGCCTGCACCATCAGCGCGATATCGCCCTGCGACGCGTTGAACATGTGATAGATGAAAACATTGAAATACATGTTTTCAACGACCCATGCGATCTGTCCGATCAGACTGAATACGAACAGCGCGATCCAGAAGCGTTTGTTTTTCATGCGTCAGTTCTCCAAATGCAGTTCATAGACGCCGCGTTTGCGAACGGAAAGCGCGCGGCACGCGCCGGGCGTCAGCACGCGGTCCATTCCGGCGCAGAACTCGTCGAGCATGCCGTTCGGCACGATCGCAAGCACCGTTCCGGCAAACCCGCCGCCGTGCACACGCACTGCGCCGCGTCCGTTCAGCAGCTTTTTCGCACAGCAGATCGTAAAGGCGACCGCCTGCGCGTTGTCGTGCCCCTCCGCGATCACGTTCTGCAGAAGCGTGTAGGACGATTCGCCGGACGCGTTCAGCGCGGCAAGGAAGGCTTCGAAGTCGTTCCGTTCAAGCGCTGTTTTGGCTTCCAGTACGCGCTTGTTCTCATCGAACACGTGCATCGCGCGGAGCACGGCACGGTCGCCGAACATGCGTCGAAGAACCGGCAGCGCGGCATAGAAATCATCCTCGGAAACGTCACGCAGCGCGGTCGCGCCGAAGAAAGCGTCGATCGCGGAAAGCTCGCGCGGGATCGCGGCGTAGCAGTCGGTCAGGTTCGCGTGGTCCGCGCCGGAGTCGATGATGACGAGTGCATGACCGCTCGCCGAAAAATCAAAGTTGACGCGCTGCGCGACCGGCACGGCGGGATCGGAGAAATCAAAGAACTGAATGCCGCCCAAAGCGCATGCCATCTGGTCGAGCAGACCGGAGGGCTTGCCGAAAAAGACGTTTTCGGCGCGCTGCCCGATCATGGCGAGCGCGATCTCGTTGAGATCGCCGTCGAGATAATACCCTTCCATCACGCCCGCGAGCAGCACCTCGATCGCCGCGGACGAGCTTAAACCGCTGCCCGCAAGCACGTTGGAAACCACGTAGATATCCAGCCCGAACGGGTTTGCGCCGCGTTGTATGACGCCGCTCAGAACACCGCGCAGAAGCGCCGTCGTCGTGCCGTACTCCTTCGGGTCGGGTTCGAGCGCGTCGAGCGCGACCGAGCAGGCAGGGAAGCCCTTTGACAGGAGCCGGATTTCGTTCCGGTCGTTCGGCGCGGCAAGCGCGACGGCGGACAGGTTCACGCCGCAGGCAAGAACCAATCCGTGTTGATGATCGGTATGATTGCCGATCAGTTCCGAACGCCCGCATGAAGTAAACGCACGTTTTGCGGGACGACCGAACGCAGCTTCAAAATCTTTGCGCATATTGTCGATAGATTCCATGGTCAATTCTCCTCATACAGAAAATGATATCTTGTTTTCCGCTCCGAAAGCACACGGTCCGGCATGAGCACGTTTTCCTCCGCGATCATAAGATCGGGCATCGCCTGCCGCCCTTCGGTCTCAAGACAAACAGCGCCGAACGGACGGTAGACCGCGCCGCCCTTGCCGACGCGCTCCGAGAGATACTTTGCGTTGTAGAACTGCACCGCTTTGCAATCGGTCGTGATCTCCATCCCGATCCCGATATTTCCGGACAGCCGGATCACGCCGCCGGAAAGCACAAAGCTGTGATCGTAAACGTCCCCGATCCCGCGCATCGTCCGGAAATCAAAGCGAGTATCCTGTACGTCCGCTTCGCCGCCCGTCGGGATGGAGTCGGGTCCTACCGGAACATAGCGGTCGGCGGGGATGATAAGACGATGTCTGCGCGTATCGCCGGCGTCGTGACCGTTCAGGTTCCAGTAGGCGTGATTGGTCGGGTTCCACGCGGTGGCGCGGTCCGACGCGCCGGCGTATTCGATCGTAAGGCTATCGCCGGATACGGTATAGATCGCAAAGACGCGGCATTCTCCGGGGAAGCCCTCTTCTCCGTCCGGCGAAACGAGCGAGAACGTTACCGAATCATCGCCGACGGCCGCGTTCCAGATGCGCTTGTCAAACCCGACGATCCCGCCGTGCAGCTGATTTCTGCCCTCGTTTGCGGTGACGGGGAAGGCGTTGGTTCCGATCCGCAGAACGGAGTCCGGAAGGCGACCTGCAAACCGCCCGATCGACGCGCCGACGTACCCGTCGTTTTGCTCGTATTCCCCGATCGTATCGTAGCCGAGCGCGATATCGACGCGCCCGCCTTTGTGCGGAAGCACGACAGACTGCAGCGTCGCGCCGTAATCAAGCGTCGTGACGGAGATGCCGCGTTCGTTTTCGATCGTGTAAGCAAAGACGTCTTCACCGTTCTTTGTCACACCGAAATGTCTTTTCGTAACCATGCATATATCTCCCAAATACGGATATTGTTATTATATCGAACACGCAGGTAAAACGCAACGATTTCGGCGCAAAAAAAGAACGCGGTTCACGCGTTCTCGGATTTTTCCGCCTTGCGGTAGTCATAGTATTTGTAAACGGAATACGTATCGAGCTTATCTTTGAGAAATGTCTCGACCTCCTCCTGCAGCTTCCGCTGCGCTTCTTTCGGGGGCAGCGTTTCGTCCGGGAAGAACGGGTCGGAGATGAACACGGTACGCTTCGGCTTTTTGAGAAACGGCAGTTTCCTCTGCTGATACGTCACCGCGACCGCCACGCTCGGCACGCCGAGATGGACGGGGTAGCGGAACGAACCGCTTTTGAACGGACGCAGAAACGTACAGTAGTTCCACATATGCGCCTCTGGGAACACGCTGACGCAGCACTTTTCCTCGGCGCGCAGCCGGATCGCGTTCAGAAACGAAGGCATGCCGGAAAAGACGTCCGGGATCGGGATCGCGCCGACCATCTGCACAAAGTTCCGAAGACCCCTGATGGAGACGGTGTCCGGTCCGACGATCACGTACGCGCGCTTCGGAAACGCGGCGATCGGCGCAAGGAACGCGTCGGTGAAATGCGAGTGGTTGGCGTAGAGGAAGAAGCCGCCTTTTCGGATCTTTTTGATCGCTTTACGGTTCTTTACGCGGAATCCGCAGATCACATAGCAGATGAAAGACACGATCGGAATTGCGATCACGTAATACGCAATAAACGCAAAGAACTTCCAGACCGGACCGATCGGGGCGAACGGAAAATCCGCGCCGACGGGCTTGGTGTCGATATTCGTGCCCGCATAGTCTTCGTTTGCCGCGTCCCCGTAATAGATGACGCGCTTCGGCTCATGAATCTTAGCCATGCTGATGCTCCTTTACCGCGTCGAAAAGCATTTGTTCCATGCGGTCCATACAATGTTCGTATTCGTGCTGCTCCACAAACCCTCTGTAACGCGCCGCAAGCGCTTTCTTCTCATCCGGATGCTCGATCCAGTAGTCGATGCGATTTGCAAGATCCTTTGCGTCTTTGTTGTGGAACAGGTTGCGCTCGTCGATCGCAAAATAGCGCGTCGCGCTGCGCGGGGAGTTCGCGATCACGGGCACGAGCCCGCAGGCGATCGCCTCAAGACAGGAGATCGCCTCGATCTCGATTTCGGCAGGATGCACGTACAGGTCCGCCATATTGAGCTGCTTCACAAGATCCTGACGGGAGAAGAACCGGAATTCCGGCGGATTCGGAAGCTTTCTCGCACGCTTTTCAAGCTTGTCGTGCAGCGGACCGATGCCCGCAAAGACGAGCTGGATACGGTCGCGGTATTTCGAAAGCGCGACCGCGTCGATCAGGACCTTATGCGTTTTTTCCTTGCTGAGACGCCCGGTGAACTGGATCACGATCTTCCCGTCGTATTTCGGATCGCGCTCGACCGCTATGGGATGAAACGCCTTGTTGACACCGTTACTGATGACATAGCCCGGCGTTTTGCGGCGGATCGTATGCTCGAATGTGTCGCGGATAAACTGCGTCGGGTAGTGGATGCAGGCGCAGTTGTGATACGCAAGACCCCAAATAAAGTGGTAAAAAAGGCGGTTGCTGATCTTCGCGTCCTTCAGAAAGAGATGCGATGTGAAATTTTCCGCCTGACAATGGAACCCGGCGGTCAGCGGGATCTGCCGCTTCTTTGCAAGCCGGATCGCCTTGCGGGACAGCGAAAAAGGCGTCATGAAATGCACGACGTCGGCGCCGTCGATCGCCTCCGCAACGGTCTTTGTGACCGGACGGGACAGCGCGACGCCGTTCTTTTTCAGATAGTTGTTTAACGGACCGAGATTCAGCGTCGGCACGATATAGAAGCCCTCCTGATCCTTTCGGTTTTGGTCAGGACAGATCACGCGTACGTTGTGTCCGCGCTCCTTCATCGAGCGGATCAGATTCAGCGCTGCGATCGTCGTGCCGTTATTCGCTTCCCCGAGCACGTCGCACACAACGGTAATGTTCATACAAATATACCCCTCAAAATCCAGACAATGGAATCATTATAGCGGGGGTTCGACAGAAAAGCAATGTATATATTATTTACGAACGTAAAGATTGGCGGGTCTGCTTTTTATCAGACCGTTCGGATCACACGCCATGCAGCGACAAGACGTTCAAAATTCCACGCGGCGTTCGCGGGACTGGTGGAGGGAAGCAAGGCGGCTTCGCGCTTTAAATTCGGATAAATATATCGGTAATAGCAGTCAAAGGACTGACG
>CAMYWS010000046.1 GCA_947302865.1 uncultured Clostridia bacterium | reverse complement strand
CGTCCGGCTGCTTGATCATGTCGGTGCGATAGATGCGATCCTACGACCAGTGCTCATACAGCGGAAAGTCTGTGACCGGGATCGCGTCGATGTCCGTGTGCGGCAGATCGAAAAATCCGTCATGCTGTTCGATCAGACCGTCTTCGCCGATCGGCAGATACATACGGTCCGCGATTTCGTTCCATCGTTCCGCTTCCGCATCGGTCACGCCTGTCTTTTCACAGAGCGTCAGGTATCGTTCGGGGGCTTGCCGTTTCAGCGTCTCCAACACCTCTGCGGCATAGCGAAACGTGCGCATGCCCATATAGTTCGTATAGGCGTTGTTGTTGACCATCAGGTGAAACTCGTCCGGCCCCATGACGCCGTAGAAACCGTATTGCTTTGTCCGGCTGCCGAACGCAACGCGGCTTTCCAGAAACCGCGCGATCTCGACCAGCATTTCCGCACCGTAGCGGCAGAGAAAATCAAAATCCCGGGTGATCTTCACATAATGCCAGATCCCGTAGGCAACGGCGGTGCTCGGCTGCAGCTGAAGGCTTGCGTGCTGCCAGAGCGGGCACGCTTCGTCGCCGTTCAGCGTTGCGATCGGATAGCACGCGCCGCGGCAGTCGAGCATCTTTGCGCGCTCCTTCGCCATCGGCAGCGTATTATAGCGAAACAGCAGCAGATCCTTTGCCGCGTCCGGGTTCGTAAACAGATAGAACGGCAGGCAGCACGATTCGGTGTCCCAGAACGCGTGCCCGTTGTATGCTTCGCCGGTCAGTCCCTTTGCCCCGATGTTATGCCGCATGCTTCCGCCGTTGTACGTCTGCGCAAGCTGAAAGCTGCAGTAACGAATACCCTGCTGTTCCAACGCGACGGTTTTTTCATTCCCGGACGCAGGTTCGATCACAATATCCGACACCGCCCAATACGCATCCCAATAGGCAAGCTGCGTATCAGCCGCTTTCTCCAACGAAACGAGCCCGCATTCTTTCAGCGCGGTTTCGCCGTGTTCCCAGAGTTCGCCGTCTTTGCTGCCGTCAAACAGAACGACGACATGCTTGTCAATGATGTGCGGCTCGCCTTTTTTAAGCGGAACGGACGCCGAAAACCGGATCGATTTTTCTTCGGTCAAAACCTTTGCATCCTGCGGAAGATCGATCGTTGCGCCGACAAAAACCGACTGTTCCGAACGGATCGTCTGTGCCTGAAGCATCAGACGGTTCCCGTCTGCAAAGCGCTTCGGCTCGTTCCAGAAACAGGTCTTTCGCCCCTCGTGGACGGTCTGGAAGGAAAGACCGCTTTGGAATTCGACCGACCCCGAGAAATTCAGTGCTTCGAGAATGACCCGTATATACGCGCGTTCCCGGTACACCATGTCCAAAAACCGCACGAACGTCAGCTTCAGCTCCTTGCCGGTTGCCGTTTCCCAGATGAAGCTTCTTGTCAGCGTTCCGGCGCGAAGATCAAGCGTCCGTACAAAATCCCGATATCGGACCTTCCCGAGATCGAGCGCTTCCCCGTCGAGAGCGATCGCCGTATTGAGCCAATCCGCGGCCGGGATCATGAAATGTACCTTTTCGACGATGCCGCGATACGAGCGGTCGATATCCGTAATGTCGTAGACGCCGTTGACATATGCGCCGCGCAGGCTGTCAACGCTGCCTCCCTCCTCAAAACAGCCTCGCACGCCGATGCTTTCGTTGCCGAGCGAAAAGACCGATTCGCTGACGCGGGAACGGGACGGGTCAAACTCGTTTTCGATGATTTTCCACGGATCGACCGCGAAATGAATGTTTGCTACTTTCGCCACTGGTTTCCTCTTTTCCGCTTGGTTATCAGCCCTTGATGCCTGCAGAAACGTTGTTCGACGTCAGCTGCTTCTGGAACAGGATGAACAGGATGATCGGAGGGATCATGGAGAACACGACCGAACGCATCATCGTATCGGCGTTGACCGTCTGCTCGGTGCTGAACACGAACAGCCGCACCATGACGGTTTGCAGCGGCCCGCCGCGCAGCACAAGATAGGGCAGAAGGAAGTCCGACCACGAAGCGTTGATCGCAAAGATCGTGACGACCGCGACGATGGGCTTCGAAAGCGGCAGCACGATGCGGAAGAACGTCTGCAGCGGCGTGCATCCGTCGATGCGGCTCGCCTCGATCATCTCTTTCGGAAGCGATTCAAAGAACTGAATGAACAGTACGACGTACATTGCGTTCGCGCCGTATGACAGCCACAGCGGCAGGAAGCTGTTGCCCATACCGAGCCGCTGGATGTTCATGAACAGGGGCACGATACTGATCGTAGCCGGAACGAGCAGCGAGAACATGACGAGCTTTTTCACGATGCCGTAACCGCGCGGCTTCAGGATCGCCAGCCCGTAGCCGAGAAGCCCGTTAAAGAGCAGGGCGCAGACGACGCTGCCCGCAACGGAAATCAGCGAATTCAGATAGTTTTTGGCAAGTCCCAGCTGCGACCAGGTTTTCAGGAACGGTTTAAGGCTGAACGACTGCGGCGTGATCTGGGTGCTGGACATGAATTCCTTGAGGTCCTTAAACCCCGCCAGCACGACCCAGATCAGCGGAAAGACCGCAAAGACCACCATGATGCCGCACAGGATATAGATGACCGCGTACCCGATCCGGACGGGGATCGAATGCATATCATAGTTCCGGATGACGCCGGTGCGCTGTAACGGTTTCTTGCGCATTGCAATACCCCCTTTCTCAATCCCAGTCGGATTCTTTGCGGTTGAAGTAAGAGTAGATCAAGGTCATTCCGAGCAGGATCGCCGTGACGATGACCGCAACCGCGGACGCCTTGCCGTAGTCCATGGAGCCGCCGAACGCGTATTGCCACATCAGCTGCATCAGTGAAAGCGACGCGTTGTCCGGTCCTCCCTTGGTCAGAACCATCGGTTCATACATGATCTGGAATACGGAAATGATCTGCAGAATCAGCATCGTCCACGCCAGTTTTTTGATCGAGGGCAGCAGAATATGGATCATGCGCTGCCAGACGCTTGCGCCGTCGATCGCCGCTGCCTCATACAGCTCGGTATTGACGCCCGCCATCGCCGCCATATAAATGAGCGCGGTCGCGCCCGCCCCCTTCCACGTGGCAACGGTGATGATGATCGGAATGACGAGATTTGCCTTCGTTAAGTAAGTCTGCGTAGGAATTCCCAGTTTTCCGATCAGGATATTCAGAACGCCCGTCTTCCCGCCCGAGAAGAATGCCGACCACAAAATGATGACGGCAAGTCCCGGAAGCATGTTCGGAAGATACGCCGCGGTCCGGAACAAGCCCTTTCCGCGCACGGTTTCGCCGATCAGCATGGCAAGAATGATCGGGAGCAGAAAGCCGATGATCAGCGACCAGAACGTATAGGCAAACGTGTTGATCAGCGCCTGCGTGAAGTTGGCTTTCCCGATGACGCTGATGAAATTTTTCAGCCCGACAAATTCCACAAGCTCCACGTTCTCGGTCTTATACAAGCTCATGCGGATGCTTTCGAGCAGCGGCTCCCAGACGAAGAACGTCATCAGGATCAGTCCGGGCAGCATGATGAGCCACGAGCGGAATGCCTGCGTACGCTTGCCGCGTCCTTTGTGTTTGGTAAGTTTCTTCACGGCGGATACCTCTCAATCAGTCGGTTTCAAAAAAAGGCACGCCGACAAAAAAGATTGCCGGCGTGCCGCTGTACCTTAAGAATTGATTTCGTCGTCCAGATACTCCTGGAAGGACTCCTGTGCAGACCGCAGCGCCTTTTCGATATCCGCGCCCTCGCGCGTGATCACGCGCTGGATCACGGCGGTCAGCTCGCGATACAGCTGCTGCGCAAACACCGGCTCCTCTGCACGAAGCGAAATCGTGCCTTCGGAGATCGAATCGAAGAAGTCGTTATAGAGCCGCATATCCACGTTGCAGTATTCGTCGATGATCGCGCGCTTCGTCGCGTTATACTCGTCGTCGTTCCATGCGCTGATTGCGGGCAGAACCGGTGCGCCGCGATCCTTCTTTGCCGCATAGTCCGCGCGCATGCCCGCAATGATATCGTCATCAAGGAACGGCAGCTTGCCGAGGATCTTGAGGTATGCCATCAGGGCGCGCGCCTGATCCGCCGTGATGTTCGGCGCGAACATGTAGCATGTGCCGCCTGCGAGCGCATAGCGCCCTTCGGGACCTGCCGGGAACGGGATCAGCGCAAAGTCTTCGATCGGCAATCCTTTGTTGGACGTCGGCTGATCGACCGAATCGTCGGCTGCAAAGTTCATCGCCGCTTCGCCGGTGCCGAGCTCGGAATGTGCGCCTGCCCAGTCGGTCGTCGTTGCGTCCGCGTTCAGAATGTCATACTTCCATTTGAGATCGCGCATGTATTCCATCGCGGCAATACATTCGGGCGAGGTGAAGTTGCACACCCAGCGCCCGTTTTCATCCTGATACTCAAGCGCGTTTTCGCCGACGCAGCCGAAGTTCCATGCAATATTCGTGAACAGCCAGCCGCCATAGGTCTCGCTCGCCGGGAAGACCAGTCCGGCCTTTCCGGTCTTTTCATGAATGATCTGTCCGTATTCCGCAAGCTCCTGGAGCGTCTTCGGATAGATCGGAAGCCCCTCTTCATCCACAAGCCCTGCTTCGCGGAACAGTTCGATGTTGATGTGCATGCCGAGCACGTAACCGTCGCGCGGAAGCCCGTAGATGCGTCCGTTTTCGTCCGCAAGCATTTCCACATAGGACGGGCTGAACTTATCGAGCACTCCGATCTCGGCAAGCGCATCGGTCACGTCGCCGACCAGATTCTGACTGATCAGCAGCTGAGGGTCGGTGAACGGCGGCTGGAAAATGCTCGGCGCCGTGCCGCCCTTTGCCATCGGAACGTAGTTGCTCAGTGAGTAGGAATAGTAATCCGGCACAAGGGTCACATTCGGATACTGCTTTTCCATCGTCGCCTTGTAGCCTTCAAACAGCGCGATCTCGGCTGCCGTCGCGGTGTCCGGCGGCCAATTGCCCAGCGTGATCGTGCAGGTCAGGTCCGCATCGATAACATCGTCGGATAACGCGTTGAGCTCATTGGTAAGCTCCTCCGAGATCTCCGTCCCGTTCGTATCATTTGCCGGCGTCTGCGCCGTGTCGTTCTGTCCGCCGCATGCGGTGAACAAAAGGCAGGCCGTCAACAGCAGTGCAAAAAAGACTGTATATTTTTTCATAGTTCCCTCCTGTTTCTGCCCGGATCAGAATCGTCCCTGTTTTTGCAAAGTTTAACGTTAAACCTCGCCTATATTATAACAACCGGAAGTCTTACTTGTCAAGGAGAATATTCATGTTTTTGCATTCCGATTTCATACTGTTTCACCGCATGTTCCGCCCGCTTGTGCCTCCCGCGCCGCAAGGACTTCTCTCGGGCACGTCACGCGGATCAGCTTCACGTCGCAGCCCCCGAATGTATCCGTCAGCAGATAAAAGATGCGTTTGCTCGTGATCACATGATCGATGATCACGCCGCCGCGGGTTTGCAGCGCACACGACGCCGCTTCCAAAAGCGCCGGCGATATTTCGAACACGTCATCCTCATAGATCGTCTCATGCGCGGACATTTTCAGAAAATCATCGATCGAAACGATCTCATACACATCCCCGCGCTTCTTTCGGATCATATCCTGCAGGATGTGCGCCAACGTTGATTTTCCGCTGCCGGAAGGTCCGTTCGGAATGATTATCCGGTCTTTCATAATACTCCGTCTCAAAGCAATACGAATACAGCCCGTCTTTCACGATGACAAAGCGGAAGCTGTTCTTTCACTCCACCGGAAAAAACAGTTTATTCTGCCCGGTTGCCGGTTCGGTAAAATCACATACCGCACCCGCAAGCTTCATCCCGAGTTCCGGTATAAGACTCTTTATCACGTATTCAAATATCTCTCCGTAGTTTTCCGACTGAACCTCAGTCACAAGATATTTTCTCGCCGGTATAACCCACTTTACCCATCCGTCCGGAACCGGCGTATCTTCATATACTTCAACGCCTGCCAGATACAAGCCCCTTGAGAAGCCGTCCGTCCACGGCATAAAAGACATCGTTTCATCGCTCATGGCGCCCCAAAAACCGACAAAAGAACCGTCGGCGTTTTTCATCCCGAGATCCGCAATATCTCTGAACCCGGAATCGGCCTGCTGCCACAGGTCCTGAACGACATTCTTTTCTTTCGTGCATAAACCTTCCTTGCCGATGATTGCGATTTTCGGCAGATCTGTTATCTCGTATTTCATCATTTCTTTCCCACCCCGGCACGATCAGATTCTTGCTCCCGTAACCGGAATCCGTTCATCTGCTCTGTGCTGCATAGTATGCTTTCAGCCCAACGAATCATATTTTTATAAATCCTTATTGTTTCTGATGTACTCATGCACACGCCGGAACAAACCGAGTGCTGTCTCATAACATGTTCATCCAAGGCGCTCAATGCGTGTAAAGGCTCTTTGACACCAGGCAAACAGAGAAGTGAAAGCCTGATCGAACTTGTAACCGTCCGGCAAATCGGCCAATTCCAGAATCAGCCGATCCTCCTCCGACGCCGCTGCCCTCAGGTCCTTTTCGCGCAGGAGAAAACACCCGCTTTCCAGAAAATGCAGATCCCGGATCAGGTAAAACACGCTTTTGCAGGCGCCGCGAAACCCGGCGGCGTTCGTGTCCCTGTCCGCGTGAATATAGCGGTGGCAGAGTTCGTGATACAGATTCCCCAGGCTCAATTTGACATAGTTGATTTCGTCTTCCCGCGTCGCGGGCGGAAGATAATCCGTCAGTACGCCGACCAGGTCTTTCGTCGTATGACGCAGCTGGCATACCTCCAGAGGATTCCAGCGCTTCATTTCGTCTTTCCCGCAGATGAAACCGCAGGATTTCTCGTAGAAACCGATCCCTTTCAGGATCCCGCGGTATGTATCCATATCCCGCACGGAGAACCCGTCCAGAATCACCATGATATCGATATCGCTGTTTTCATGCGCTTCACCGCGCAGCCAGCTTCCCTGCAGTCCCATGTATAGCAGACGCTCTCCGAAAGCCGACTGGCAGTTCAGAATCAGATCAGCCAGGTATTTGTCCAGATCAAACATTGTTACTTCACCCCATAGGTCGCAATAAAGTGCCTGCTGAACGCTTCGATCTTCCCGATTGCTTCCTCTGTTTTCTCAGGCTCACGGTCGCACAGGTGAATCAGCGCAGAGATCGGCGCGGTATAGGCAAAGGCCAGCATGGCGGGGTCGTCACGGCGGATCGATCCCTTATCCATCATCCCGGCAAAGACGCGCGTGAATATCTCCGTCAGCCCGGTCAAAAAGTGCTTCGTCGCCAGTTCCCGCGCACGTGCATCCCGATACTGTTCAAGTGTCAGGACCTTGCGCGTCATGATGATCTTCTCATCATGAACGGTGATATTCACCATGCGCATGGTTAGCCGGGTCAACTCTTCCGGCGAATCCGGCACAGGCGGCAGATGGTCTGCGGACCCGAAACGATCTGCATAATAAGCGATCATCTGATCCAGAAGCGCATTCCAGATCGCTTCCTTGCTCTCGTAGTGTTTATAGACCCCGGACTTGACAAGCCCGAGTGACGCGCTCAGTTCACGGATGTTTGTCCCTGCATAGCCGTTTTGTGAAAACATCTCCA